>CAKZJI010000388.1 GCA_936941515.1 uncultured Propionibacteriaceae bacterium | reverse complement strand
CGACGAGTGCCATGGTCCATGTCTCGACGGGTCTCATGGCCCCTCTCTGGGCGGGCCGCACGACCTGCTTCATCTCACGCCTACCCTGTGCACGAAACGCCGCACTGCGTCTCGGTGACGTCACCGTAGCGCGTTCCCAACACCGCAGACGGCGATTCACGACACAGCTTCCTGACCCGAACACCCCCGAGCCCCGGCATGGGGCCTCACCGTCACCTCAAAACCCCAAGTGCACGTCTCTACGCACATACTTAAGAGACATCCATGAGACTTATCCACAACTGCCAGAAACCGGACACCGACAAGAGATTCCACTGTTTCTGACACCCCCATGAATAAGCCTCCTTGTCGGGGTCAGATCGTCCGCGGCTGTGAACAGGGCCCCGGTTTCTGGGGCATTCCGGTCTCAGACCTCTGGGAGCACTGAGCACCTGCCCATCCCATTAGCGAGAGGATCAGATATCGCGTCGCATCCAGGTGATCATGGCGATGCCCCACAGCAGCGTCACCCACCCGGACAGGGCGGCGGCGGACTGCATGACGGAATGCTCTGGGCTGGCCGCGAACAGGTCGACGCCGACGGCTCCCGGAAGCCAGCTGGCCAGCCGAGTGTAAGGCAGCAGCGCGGGCGGCAGGACCACGAGGAAGACCAGCGCTGTGGTGAGGGCCGGCACCAGGTGACGCAGCACCAGCCCGATGGCGTGGCCGAGCAGCCCCATCGCCACCAGGTACGCCGTCACTCCGGGAAGGCCCCACTCCCCCACACCGGCCAGCAGCCGCAGTCCCAGCACGGTCACCAGCGCGGCCCCCAGGAGAGCAGCTGTGACTGTCATCAGCTTGGCCACCACCACCTGGGCGCGACGGGGCATCGCGACACAGGTGGTGACCACCTGGCGTCCCGCATACTCCCCTGTGGCGGCCAGCACACCCAACAGAATGAAGCCCAATACCGCGCACCTCGGCACCAGCTGCAGTGTCTGCGCAGCTCCCCGAGACCCTGACATCACCGCTGCCAGCAGCCAGGAGCAACCGGTGGCAACCGCTGCCGCCACCCAGAAACCGGGAAGCCCGAGCTTCCGCCACTCCGCTGCGATCACCCCCATCTCAGGCCTGTCTCCGGGCATGCACCAGCACCGTCAAGACGACGGCACTGACCGCCCAGACGGCCCCCACCAGCATCCCCGTGGCGGGTTCGAGGGGGTCCGGAATGTCCGTGTCGGTCACGAAGGACGACGTCAACGCGAGATCCGGTGCGTAGCGGGCCAGCGGCGTGATCCTGGACAGCAGGAACGTGAACGAGACCGCCGAGGCATTGACAATCAGCAGGGTCAGCGCCAGCGCACCGCCACGCAGGAGCTCCGCCAGGGCGGCCGCCACCATGGTCATCACCACGAGGAGCATCACCGCTCCCGTGCACCGGGACCACAGGGCCCCACCTAGATCGGTAGCCAGCTCTCCCAGTGCCCAGCGTGAGATCGCCAGCGTCGAGGCTGTGGTGGCGATGGCGAGAACGGTGGCGGACAGCAGAAGCACCACAAGTTTCGCGATCATCCGCATCGCTCCCTGAGGCACGGCGGTCATGCTGGTGGTGAGCTGCCTGCCCCTCCCGACAGCCTGGGCATTGCGGACGTATTCGCTGGAGGTGGCGAGCACCCCGAGCACCACGAAACCGATCTGGGCCAGGATGAGCGATGTGAAACCGGAGTCGGTGGTGGAGGTGTCGATCAGTGGTCCGAGGTCACCGGTCTCCACGGCATGACGAACCTGGGAGGCATCCAGCAGTGTCAGGAGCGCGGGGAGCACCAGTGCGAGGAGCACGGCGAGCCAGCTTCCGGGGAGCGTGCACAGCTTCAGCGCCTCGGCACGCAGCGCCCCTCTCATGCCCGGCCCTCCACATGCGCGAAGAACGCCTCCTCCAGGCTGGGATGCCCGGCCTGGACGTCCTCGACACTGCCCTGAGCCCTGACCCGTCCTCCCGCAATCACCACCACGTCGTCGACGATCTCCGCGAGCTCACCGATGAGGTGACTGGAGAGCAGCACCGTGCCGCCCGCATCAGCATGCGCTCTGAGCAGCTGACGGATCCATCTGACTCCCTGCGGGTCAAGGCCGTTGACTGGCTCGTCGAGCACCAGCCGCTGGGGCTCACCCAACAGGGCCGTCGCCAGTCCCAGCCGCTGCCCCATGCCCAGCGAGTAGCCTCCAACCCGGCGATGAGCCTCGGCAGCCAAACCGACCTGTTCAAGAACCTGCCTCACCCGAGCCCTCGGGATGCCGTTGCTGGTCGCCACCCAGCCGAGATGGGCTCGTGCGGTGCGCGACGGGTGTGCCGCGGCCCCATCCAGCATGGAGCCGACGTGCCGCAGGGGGTGACGGAGGTCCCGGTACGCGCGACCGTCGATGGTGGTCTCTCCCGCAGTCGCCCGGTCCAGGCCGAGGAGAATGCGCAGGCTCGACGACTTGCCGGCGCCGTTCGGCCCCACGAATCCTGTCACCCGCCCGGGACGGGCTTCAAAGCTCACCTCATTGAGTATCCGGCGACCACCACGGGCCTTGGACACCTTGTCGAATCTGATCATGGGGCAATGCTGCTGCACCAGGTCACTGCGACCATCGGGCTCGACGATGATTCCACTGTGGCCTCTCGGACCAGGGGATCTCAGCCCCTGGGCTGAGGACGGATGGGATGCTGACGGCTAGCATCAGCGCATGCGTTCGCTGACCACCTGGGTGATGGTCATCTTGACGCTGCTCGGATTCCTGGCGATCCCGGTGCTCATGGACGCTGCAAGTGCCATGACGCTGCTGCCGCTGCTGCTCGCAGCCGCCGGGATTCTCTGGATCTGGCGGCTGGCGCGGGTCATGGAGCGCCGCCAAGCCAGGCAGCTGCAGGCCCAGCAGGTGGCAGCAGCGGTGGCTGCGGAGCGGCTGACGATAGCCCGCGATCTCCACGACCTCATCTCCCACGGCCTCGGCCTGATCACGGTGCGGGCCGCCGTGGCCCGCACCGTGGATGCGGCCTCCCCGGATCGCCTGACGGCCGCGCTCGGCGACATTGAGCAGGCCAGCCGGGCCACCACCCTGGAGTTGCGTCGCATGTTCCAGGTGTTGCGTTCCGGTCAGGCTCCGCCGCTGTCTCCGCTCCCTGGGACACCGGATTGGCAGGAACCCATCGACGCCGCAGCAAGGGCGGGGCTGACGGTGGAGACCTCAGGAGCCGATGTGACTGCCAATAGCGACGGGGTGGCGGTGGCCGTCCATCGCATCCTCCAGGAGGGGCTGGCGAACGTGGCCAGGCACGCCGGCTCCACAAGAGTCCGCATCGACCTGGCTCGCCGTGGGGAGACGCTCTGCCTCACCGTGGCAGACGAGGGCCCAGTCCCCGGGTGGCGGCCTCGTCCCGGCGCGGGCCACGGCCTGCTGGGGCTCCGGGAACGTGTCACGGCCCTGGGCGGAGAACTCAGCCACAGCTCCTCCCCCGAGGGATTCCACCTCGTGGCGGAGATCCCGGATCCGGGGCCCGCCGATGTCTGAGATCCGCGTCGTAATCGCCGACGACCAGCAGCTGTTGCGCCAGTCCCTGGCGCATCTGCTGGATGCCCAGACCGGCATCCGGGTCGTTGGGGAGGCCGCCACCGGAGTCGAGGCCGTCTCGCTGACCCGTGAGCTTGTTCCCGACGTCATCTTGATGGATATCCGCATGCCGCAGCTGGATGGGATCGCGGCAACTCGATCCATCGTCCGAGATGCCCGGCTCTCAGAGGTGCGGGTGGTGGTGCTGACGATGTTCGGCCTGGACGAGTACGTCTTCGGGGCGCTGCGCTCGGGGGCCTCCGGTTTCCTGCTGAAGGACACGTCGCCGGAAGAGATGATCCGCGCCATCCACCGCGCCGCCGAGGGGGAGCGGTCGCTGTCGCCGTCGGTGATCGGGGCGGTGATCGCGGCCGCGACGTCAGCGGGCGTCGACGACCGCACCCAGCGCGCCCGGACCGACCTGGAGGTCCTCAGCAAGCGTGAGCTGGAGGTCGCCGTCGAGGTCGGCCGGGGCCTGAGCAACGCGGAGATCGCGACGAAGCTCTACCACTCGCTGGCGACGGTGAAAGCCACGCTAACCAGGGTCCTGACCAAACTCGGCTGCACCAACCGCACCCAGGTCGCGATCCTGGTCCACGATGCCCGTCTGCTCGACTCCTAACCTGCCGGTTTGCTGGCCTTAATCCGCGTTCGCTGGCCTTAATCGCGTTTGCCTGTGCTGTGAGGCCAGCAAATGGCAACAAGGCCAGCAAACCGGGGATAGGGCCAGCGTCTCAGAGATCACGGGACCGGAAGGCCGAGACCGCCAGCAGCAGGGGGACGACCATCCAGCCCAGCACGACGCCCGCCGCCGCGACGGGGTGGGTGAACTCTTTTCCGCCCGGGGTGGCGATGCCCGAGATCGTGTGCAGCGCGGGGGTGAGGAGCAGCCACTGCGCGGCCCGGTCGAGCGCACTGGGCAGGATCGAGCTGAGGGTGGGCAGGCACATGACGGCGAAGACCCCCAGGAAGGCCATCAGGCCGCTCCGGGTCAGGTAGGCCATGGCGACAGCCAGGACGGTGTGGACCGGAATCATGAGCATGGTTCCCAGTAGGGCCTGCAGCGTGCCGCCGTCGAAAGCTGGCAGCGGCGCCCCGGCAGCGGTGAGGGTGACCATGCCAGCGCCATAAGCCAGCAGCGTCGCGAGAACCGAGATCACGCACGAGAGCCCTCCCGCCACGATCAGCTTCGCCAGGACCACCCGGTGCCGCACCGGAGTCAGCCGCGCGGTGACCTCGACGAGGTTGCTGGAGTTCTCATTCGACACGAACAGGATCGCCGCCACGAGGCACACGATGTTGGCCACGTCCACGCCCATCAGCGACACCTCCACGCGCTGACGCTCCTGGAGCGCCGCCAGGGATTGGCTCATCGTGAGTGGCACGGTGGCGACGAACATCGCACTCCCCAGGGCCGCGCCGAGCAAAGCCACCACCAGCAGCGCCCGTCCCGTCCGCCACGACCGGGCTTTGGCGAACTCTCCAGCCGCAGCCGACGAGAGGCCAGCGCGGTGCATCCCCGTCATGGCTTGCCCTCCGTCCTGTCCGCCGCGGTCCTGTCCGCCGCGTGGGTGATCTGGAGAAAGGCATCCTCCAGCGTCGCCGCCTCACTATGCAGCTCGATCAGCGGGATGGCCGCCTCCAGGGCGAGGCGTCCGATCCTCTCCGCCGCCAGGCCCGTCACGAGCATGCCGTCCGGCAGAGGACGGACCTGCCCTGACTCGGCGGCGAGGACGTCTCGCAGGCGATCATCGTCACCGCTGCGGACCCGCACCTGGTGATCGACTGCCTGGGCGGTCAGTTCGTCGAGGGTGACGTCTCTGACCAGGCGTCCTTTGTCGATGATGATCACCCGGTCGGCTGTTCGCTGCATCTCGTCCATCAGGTGGCTTGAGACGAATACCGTCCGTCCCTGCGCCGCGAGTGACCTCAGCATGTCGCGCATCCACAAGATGCCCTCCGTGTCGAGGCCATTGACGGGCTCGTCGAAGATGAGGATGCCCGGGTCGGCCAGCAGGGCCCCTGCGAGCGCGAGCCGTTGCCGCATGCCCAGCGAGTAGCCGCTCACCCTGCGGTCGGCGGCCTGTGACAGGCCGACCAGCTCAAGCTTTCGTCCCACCGTCTCAAGCGGGATCCCGGCGGTCCTGGCCTGCCAGGCCAAGTGTTCAGCGCCCGTGTGGAAACCTTGCACAGCGTGGGGGTCGAGAAGGCCGCCTATGCTGGCCGCCGGGTTCGGCAGGGACCGGAACGGGCGTCCCCCGATGAGGGCGCTGCCGCGGGTCGGATGCACCAGGCCGAGGATCATCTTCATCGTCGTGGACTTGCCCGCCCCGTTGGGGCCCAGGAAACCCGTGACGAGACCAGGACGGACTATGAACGAGAGGTCGTCCACGACAGCCCGTCCGCCATACTCCTTGGTCAGTCCGTTGACCTCGATCGTCGACCCGGCGGAGGCCGTGAGGCGACCCGGTCCGGACTGCCGCGTGGTCTGCGATGACATACCAGAAGGCTAGCTGTGTTTCCGCACGGAATCTGGCGAACTGGGGTATTCGGCATCCCCTGCCCGTTTGCTGGCCTTATTCACGTTTGCCTGTGCTATGACGCCAGCAAACCGCAACAAGGCCAGCAAACCGGGGATAGGGCCAGTTCTGGAGGCAGTCGCGCGTATGGTGTCGCGGTGGCATAAGCTTTCGTGGCAGCCTGGTTTCGGCAGGTTGCGCTGGTGGCTGTGGGCGTGCCTGATCCCGTGTGGCGTCTTCGCCAGGCTGGTGCTGTTCATCGCGATTCCCAAAAGGTGAGTGGCCCATATGGCTTCAGCTCGACCCTTAGGGGTGAGTCATCTCTACCTTTGTTTGTCCCGTTAGCAGGGTGGATGCGGGCGCCTGGTTGCGGGATGCTGGGGGTTCCCATACACCTGCACGGTCCGGTAAGGGGCCCCAAGCAGATAAAGAAAAGATAAAGAAAGGAGCGGTATGAGAACAGCGAGGACGAAGGAGAAAGTGGGGCCGGGTTCAGCCCCTTGGGTAGGCCAGAGGCGGCGTTCCGTGGCTGCGCTGGTGGTGGGGTGTGCGCTGCTGGCGGGTCCGGTGGCGTCGGCTCTGCCGGCCTATGCGGTGCCCCAGAAATCCGGCACCAATACCCCTGCCCCGGATGAGCCAGGGGCAGTACCGAAGGGTTTGGAATCTTTTTATAGCCAGGAGGTGTCATGGTATCCGTGCGGCGACTCCGGGGGCATACAGAAAACTGACGAGCAGGGTAAGTTCTCGTGCGCGACGGGGCGGTGTCATAGCGTGTAAGCAACGCTCTCGGTGTGGGGGCCTGTTGTGGAGGT
>CAKZJI010000387.1 GCA_936941515.1 uncultured Propionibacteriaceae bacterium | reverse complement strand
ATGCGAAAAATAGGGCGCCCTGCGAAAAAGGAGGGCGCACCGCGACAGGAAGGCGCCCTGCGCGGCTCGCTTTAGAGGATCTCGCCCGGGGTGTAGGAGGCGGCGCTGGGGTGGGCGTCGATAAGCAGCTGAATGCGGGCGAGGACGCCGTCGACTTGGGACTCTGCGGCGCCGATGAAGGCGTGGCGGTCCGCGAGCGCGGCGTCAAGCCCGGCGCGATCGAGCGGGAGGCGCTCGTCACGCGCGAGGCGCTCGATGAGGTTCTGCTCGGCGCCGGTTTCGCGCATGTCCAGCGCCATCGCCACCGCGTGCTCCTTGATCACCTCGTGCGCGGTCTCCCGGCCCACGCCCTTGCGGACGGCGGCCATCAGCACCTTCGTCGTGGTGAGGAACGGCAGATAGCGCTGCAACTCGGCCTCGATCACCGCATCGAAGGCACCGAATTCGCCGAGCACGGTGAGGAAGGTCTCGAACAGCCCGTCGAGGGCGAAGAACGCGTCAGGCAGCGCCACCCGCCGCACCACCGAGCAGGAGACATCGCCCTCGTTCCACTGGTCCCCGGCCAGCTCACCGATCATGGAGACGTGGCCACGCAGGATCACCGACAGTCCGTTGACGCGCTCACAGGAGCGGGTGTTCATCTTGTGGGGCATGGCGGAACTGCCGACCTGTCCCTCCTTGAAACCCTCCGTGACCAGTTCGAGGCCCGCCATCAGGCGGATGGTGGTGGCCACGTTCGACGGGGCCGCGGAGGTTTGCGCCAGGGCGGTGACGACGTCGTAGTCGAGGCTGCGCGGATACACCTGTCCCGTGGAGGTGAGAACGGCCTCGAAACCCAGCTCGGAGGTGACCCGGCGTTCCAGCTCGGCCAGCCTGCCGGCGTCGCCGCCGAGAAGGTCGAGCATGTCCTGGGCGGTGCCGACCGGACCCTTGATGCCCCGCGCCGGGTAGCGGGAGATCAGCTCCTCCAGACGGTGATAGGCCACGAGCAGCTCATCGGCGGCGGTGGCGAAGCGCTTGCCGAGGGTGGTGATCTGCGCTGCGACGTTGTGGGAGCGGCCGGTCAGCGGCTGACCAGCCCAGGTGACGGCGAGCCGAGCCAGGTGGGCCAGAGCGGCGACGACGCGGTCGCGGATGACCCTGAGGGACGCGAGCACCTGGTATTGCTCAATGTTCTCGGTGAGGTCGCGGGAGGTCATCCCCTTGTGGACGTGCTCATGTCCGGCCAAGGCGTTGAATTCCTCGATGCGGGCTTTGACGTCGTGGCGGGTGACGCGCTCCCGGGATGCGATGGAGTCAAGGTCAACCTGCGTGAGGACGGCCTCGTAGTCGCGGATGACGGCTTCTGCGTCGGCGCCCCCGAAGTCGACGTCGAGATCCCGCTGGGCTCGCAGCACCGCCAGCCAGAGACGTCGCTCGGCGATGATCTTCGCCTCGGGCGCCCAGATGTCGCGGATCTGCTCGGAGGCGTAACGGGTGGCCAGCACATTGGGGACGGTCATGGCGGCACTCTATCCGCCCGGCCGCGTCATAGCGCGAGGGCAAGCCGCAACCCGACATCCACGCGCACCATGACGCCAATAGCCCAACTCGGATCCCAGCGGTTCGCCGAAATCCATCCACCAGACCTCACTCCACCTCATCATTGCCAAGCACCGGAATCGATGAGGACACGTCCACTAGATGCAACCGGATCAACCACCAGTTCATCTGCAAACGCATCGAGCGCGGAGGCGACCGGATCATCCTCCAGCTACTCCAGGAAAGCACGAACCGCTTCTGTGAGGGTTATTCGCAGCTGCTAGCAACTGGGCTCCGACAAGGGATTTCGCTGTTTCTGCACTCCCATGACCAAGCCGCGCAATGCGGCAGCCCTGGCCCTCCCAACGTCCCCGCCCCTTTCCTTCGCCAACCATCCCGTGCACGAAACGCCGTACTGCGCCTCGATGCCGTCACCGTAGCGCGTTCCCAGCGCCACAGACGGCGATTCACGCCACACCACGGCATCCCGACCCAAACACTCCCGAGCCCCAGACATGGGGCCACACCGTCACCTTAAGACCCCAAGCACAAGTCTCTGCGCACATGCTAAGAGACATCCATGAGGCTTATCCACAAGCTGCTAGCAACTGGACTCTGACAAGGGATTTCGCTGTTTCTGGCATCCCCATGAATAAACCTCCAGCTGTAAATAAGCCTCAATAGACCATTTCTCATTCACCACACGACAGGACTCTTCCAGGTCGTGGCGGCATGGACCTGAAGCGGATCTCGCCAAACAGAACCTTGAGGGAAATGTGCGTGATGCCGAGGCTGCCGTCCGGGTATTTATGCTGGCTCCATGGATTCCACCGAAGGCTCGACGACACGGCTGGCCCATCGGCGCTGGCTGGCGCGCACGGCCTCGCGCTGCCACGGCGTTGTTCTTGATCTTGGCGCCGGGCAGGGAGCCCTGCGCGTCGATCAGCCGGTCGACATCCTCGGGCGTGAGCGAGCGCGTCCAGACGTTGATGAAGCCGTGGCCGGCCCGGTTCTCCCGGGTGTCGGCGTGGAAGTCGATCGGCGTGATGGTCAGCACCATCGCGT
>CAKZJI010000386.1 GCA_936941515.1 uncultured Propionibacteriaceae bacterium | reverse complement strand
ATCTGAGCTGGTTCGTTGCTGATGAGCTGCGGTTTGCGGGTGGCTATTGGGCAGTGCACACGCGGAGTATGGAGGTCTATGACGCCCGATCCGGGTATCGCATCCGGTCTTTTCCCGGCCTGTGGCGGGATTTCGATCAGAACCGGATGCAGCTGTGGTCGCTGAGGGAGCTGAATCCGAGGGCTCAGGGCGCGTTCTTCTTTGACGTGTTCACCCGGGAGCGGGCGGTTGAGAACACCCTGGCTGGTGGTGTTGCCGAGCACATGGTGGCTGGTCTGGGTGGAGGTGGCCTGGTGCGCTGGGATGTGACGGAGCCGCTGGCCAATCCCTGGTCCAGGCGTGATGCGACGATGTCGATGCGATATCAGATGCCTGCGTCGGAAAGACACTTGGCACGCAGTGACCGGGACGCGGCGGTGAGCATCACGGTGTCGAGGACTCGAACGGGGTTGTTGGAGCACACGCGCGGACTGGTTCCCGTGGGTGCGTACGACTCTCCCGTCGGGCTTGCGCCGCAGACGCCGCTGGCCATGCATCCGGCGATCACCCATACGCTGCAGGGCCTGACCGACAGATTCCGCGTGAATGTGGCGATGATCTCGTACTGCGAGGTGGTTGAGGATCGCGGGTCGTTGGGCCAGGAGGTTGCCAGACGACGTCCGGACATGCCGTTGGCGGTGCTGGTCGGGGCGTTGGCGGTGAGGGACCTGCAGATCGAGATTGAGGAGTTGGCGAAGACGCATGATGTGATGCCGCTGGGGCTGTCCCGGGCTCCGAATCTGCTGGTGCGGTTTAGCGGCCGCGACGACCTGTGGCACCAACTGCTGGGTTTCGCCCACGATCTGGATCAGGAGCGGTTGGCGGCTGCTTTGGCCATCGAGTTCGATGGCATCGTGAGCCTGCTGGGACGGGGGTGAGTCACGTGGCGACGGAGATGGTGCTGCTCAGCCAGATGCCGGTCACACCTGAGGTGCTGGACCGGGCCTACCGTGCGATGGGCATGCAGGGTCAGGTCGTTGAGTTGCGCGGCGGGGAATTCACGTCATGCCTGTCGGCAGAGGGGAGCAAGCTGTTGTTGGTGTGTAGGGCCAAGAGGCTGCGCGATGTTGAGGAAGCGTCGGCTGCTGTGGAGGACCTGCCCCCAGGGGTGGGGTTGTGGACGGAGATGCTCGTGCCCTTTGAGGATACGGGCGTGGGAAGACGACTTGCGGAGAGCATCGCCAGTGAAGTTGACGGATTGTTGAGGGAGAGGGTGTAGATGTCGACCTGGAAAATCAACCCCGAAGGTGTGCAGGGCATTTTGACGAGTGTCGGTGCGGAGCAGGAGCAGTTGGGCAACGCCCTGAAGGAGGAGGCCTTTCAGTCCATATTCACGGGAGTCTCCGGGGCGGGAAGCCTGGTGGCTGAGGTGCCCAACGCCTTGCAGGAGCTGATGGAGGATCAGAGGGTTAATCTGAACTTGGTGATGAACAGCGTTGCGGCGGGGATCAACGGTGTGGCCAACGCCACCATCTCCTACAACCGGGGGCAGGAGGACATGGCGGGGCAGTTCCAGCAGCAGATGACGCATTCCGCCCAGACCGGGGACTTTTCATTTTTCGAGCAGCATGGACACAAAGAGGAGCAGCCATGAGTGATCAGCCGCAGTCGTCAGATGGGCTGGTCTGCCCGGAGGCCTTTCCGTGCAAGAGCGCAGATATCAACACAGACAACATCACGAGTGGTGCGCAGTCGTTGCGTGCCATGGGCAATGATGTCGATGCCAGAATGGATGCCATAGCTGGGCATTGGTTGGGTTTGGCTGGTGTGTATGAGGCTCCGGAGCAGGAGAGTGTGTATGGTTTGATGAGACCTGCTGCGGCGGCGTCGGAACAGATGAAGAGTACTTTTGGCAAGGCTGCTGATGCGGTGGATGAGTTTGCGACTGCGATTTCTCCGGTGAAGTCGGAGTTGGCGGCGTTGGAGCAGGAGGCTGAGGCTTTCCGTGCTGAGGCGTTGGCTGGCTATGATGGTAAGTCGTGGCGGCAGCATCAGCCAGCGGTGGATCGAAATAGGGAGCTGTTGCAGCGGTATGCGGATGTGGTGCAGGCGTTGACGACGGCTGCTGCTGAGTGTGCGAATACGATCAAGAGTCTTGTCACGAGCAAGTGCATGGCATTGTCGGAGGGGATTTCGGCTGATGCGGTCATGAGCTCTGGTGAGATGCTGCCGTGGGGTGCCCCGGTGGAGAAGGACCGCAACTGTGGAGAGTCGGTTGT
>CAKZJI010000385.1 GCA_936941515.1 uncultured Propionibacteriaceae bacterium | reverse complement strand
GCATCGCATCAACAAGGGGTGACGTAGTCGTATTGATCACGGTACCCGAACCGAGAACGTAATGCAATGCATGTCCCGTAGTAAGCGACACAACACACTCGAGTGAGTCCCATGCCACTTGAACATGATCGATCTGAATCTGCATCGGAAAGCGCTGAAGTGTGTCTAGAGCTGGCATACCGAACATACTTGGGTGAAGCACATGGTCTCGAACGTGCAAGGTCAAGTGCGACAGCTGCGTAGGAAATGGATCCACGAGTACGACGCCACGACGAGAGTCTTCTTCACCCAACAGCAGCAGATGAGGGCTTACATCGTGCAGGCGCACGCGGCGGCGGGCGTCGGCGCGGACGGCATCGACTATGTCGAATGCCACGGCACCGGCACTGCGCTGGGCGATCCGATCGAGGTCAGCGGTATCCAGCGGGCCCTTTGCCAGACCGCGAGCGGTCCGCGCCCGGTTCCGCTGCTGCTCGGGTCGGCCAAAGCGAACGTGGGACATCTGGAAGGGGCGGCGGGAATCGTCTCACTCACCAAGGTGCTTTACCAGCTTCGGCATGGGATTGTGCCGCCGTGCGCTGGACTGGAGCAGGTCAATTCGGCCATCGATCTGTCAAAGGGCCCCATCGAGCTCCCGACGGCGACCGTCCCCTTCCCGACAGGGCCGCGGGGCCGCATCGCCGGGATCAGCTCCTTCGGCGCCGGCGGGGCGAACCTGCATCTGGTGGTGGCCGAAGCACCATCAGCGCCTCCGCCGCTGCCGGGCGAGACAACCGGCGATCAACCTGCCATGTTCGTCCTGTCGGCCCGGTCCCCAGAGACGCTGCGTCAGCTTGCCCGCAGCTGTCAAGAACAGCTCGATGACGAAACTCAAGCAGCAACACGCGACGATTTCTTGAGCTGGTGCGCCACGTCCCAGCTGGGACGCAAGGCGCATCAGAAGCGGCTGTGCATTCTGGCTGATGACCGCGACGCCCTTCAGCGTGGGTTGGCGAGCTTTCTGGAAGGCTCACCGGTGCCGGGGCGAGTGTTCGTAGGTCGCACGCCGCATGTGTTCCGCGCTGCCGATGACCCGCGTGGAGATGCCGAGCAGCTACTGAACGAGGGAGTGGCGATGCTCGCACGCGCTTGGGTGGACGGCCAAGATGTTGACCTGTCCGTCGCTTGGAGCCGGATCCCATCGCTTCATGCCACTTTGCCGCCCACCCCCATGGAGCGCACCCGACACTGGTTCACATCGGAGCCCGTCGTTCCTACCCCTCCGGGTCCGAGTGGAGAACCGTCCACCGACCTAGGTCCGGGATCGGAGCCGGTGCGGGTGTCCGCCCCCCGATGGGAAGGACTTTCCCCAGCGGTGGCCCTGCCACCCTGCCGGATCGTCGTTGTGGGGAGTGCTGAGCTCACGCAGGCTTTCACTGTGGCGGCTCGCCAGTACCGGCATCGAGTTGAGAGCTGCTCAGGGATCACGGCGGAAGCAGTCGCGGCTGATGTGCTGGTCCTCGAGGTCCCTGAGTCAGGTGCGGCCCGGGATACGGTTTGGTCCACCTGCTCCCGGGTCCGGCAGGTGCTGCAAGCGAGGAGCGCGACTCGACCGCTGCGACTTGTCGTCGTACGGACTGGAGCCGATCTGGGATCCCAGGCCGCCAACGCGGTGCTGAGAGTGCTTGCCGCGGAGTCACCGGGAGTTCGTCCTGTCGTGCTCGGAGGAGCCGTGATGACCCCTGCGGAGCGTGCGGAGCAGATTCTGGCCGCTCTGCAGCATCCGGAGTCCAAGGAACTGCTCGTCACTGCCTCCGGCCTTCGCACTCGCGCGCTTCAGCCACTGGATCTTCCCGCCCCGCCTCCCGGGGGGAGCCCTTGGCATCCTGGAACCTACCTGGTGACTGGCGGTGGCCGCGGGCTCGGTCTGGAGGTGGCACACCGCTTGAGCGGCGTCGCTGGTGCCCGCGTGATCACTGTGGGAAGGAGCGAAGCTGCCCAAGCACTGCCTGGCGTGGACCATCGGATCCTGGACGTAACTGATGGTCGTGGGCTCGCCGACCTCGTGGACGAGGTCGGAGCGGAGCTAGTCGGGATGGTGCACTGCGCCGCCGTGCTGCGTGACCGCAACCTGACCGATCTGGACGAGGCATCCTTCGATGCCGTCTGGTCGACTAAGGCTGAGGCGATCGCCATGCTTGATGAGCTGACGGTCGATTCACCGTTGGAGCACGTCGTGCTCTTTGGGTCGGTGGCGGGGGAGTCCGGACAGCCGGGGCAGGCTGCTTATGCAGCCGCGAACCGCTATCTCGCCGACTTTGCGGTGGAGCGGGAGGCGCGCAGGGCCCGCGGAATCCGACGGGGTCGAACCCTGACGGTGCAGTGGGGCACCTGGCATGGCGGTGGGATGGCTCTGACACCTGCCATGGAGCGGGTGCTGCGACGCACGACGGGGATGCGCCCGCTGGAAGTGGCAGAGGGGCTGGATCTGGTTGAGCGCGCGCTCTGGACCAGTGAGCCTGTGCTGATTGCCTACGGCACGGGCATCACGACCACGTCCGAGCCCGTAGCTCCCGAGCGGCACACGTCGCCAGACCCCATCCCGACCATCGCGGAGCCAGCCGATGCCGCATCACTAGCTGCGCATCCGGACCCGCAGCAGGGAGAGGCCCCGTTGCTGGAGCTGCTGCAGCAATTGGCCGCGGACTTCCTGAAGCTGCCGCCCGTTGAGGTGGACACCACGGCCGGCTTGCTCGAGGTCGGGTTCGACTCGGTCAGCCTCACTGAACTGGTCGACCTTCTGAGTGATCGCTTGGGGATCTCGCTGCCTGCAACGTTCCTCTTCGAGGCCGCGACGCTGGAGGCAGTCGCCGCCTCGCTCCTACGGGAGTACCCAGACGACGTTGCTCGAGCGTTGGCTCTCACGCTGAACGCTGCGAGCATCGAGTCGGATGACCTGCGGGACTCGCGCGCCGATGCAGGCCAAGGAAAGGTTCATGCAGACGCTCATCAAACGCCCCGAGTGGACAGTCCCGGCATCAACGCGCGAGCTGGTGTCGAGCGGACAAGCGGTACCGACGCCCTCTCCGCCGAGCAGACCGAGATCGCAATCTGCGGTATCAGCACACGTCTGCCTGGCGCGGCCGATCAGTGGGCTCTGTGGGATTTGCTGGAGCGGGGCACCGTGGCGTATGGGCCCATCACCGCGGAGCGAGCAGCTCTCACCGATCTCGGCGAGGTTGACGCTCCTGCCGGGCTTGTGGACGGTATCGACTCCTTCGATGCGGCGGCCTTCCGGATCACGCCGCACGAGGCCTGCTGGATGGATCCGCAGCAGCGCATGACGCTGCAGGCAGTGGTGGAGTCCATCGAGGCCACCGGCCACACAGCCGAGGATCTGGCAGGTACGTCGTGCGGGGTCTTTGTCGGTGTGTCCACATCGGACTACGCCGATCTCATCAGCCGGTCCGGGACGCCAGCCCAAGCACACACGGCAGGCGGGGTCTCCCATGCCACGCTGGCTGGCCGAGTGAGCCACATCCTGGATCTACGCGGTCCCTGCGAATCGGTGGACACCGCCTGCTCAAGCTCCCTGGTCGCCCTCCACCACGCCGCCCAAGCGCTGCGGGCTGGGGAGTGCGATCGTGCTGTGGTGGTGGGAGTGTCTGCCTTGCTTTCCCAAGCGCTCTTCACTGCCTTGGGTGAGTCCGGCATGTTGTCGCCGCGCGGGGAATGCACTCCGTTCGCGGAGGGCGCGGACGGCTACGTGCGCGGCGAAGGAGTCGTCGCCATGGTGCTGCGGCCGCTGGATCAGGCTGAGGCAGATCGAGATCCTGTCATGGCTCTTCTGCGGGGAAGCGCTGTCGCACACGGCGGGCGCGCCACATCCCTCACCGCTCCGAGCGTCACTGGACAGATAGACGTGATCACCGCTGCGCATCGTGCTGCCAGCACCTTTCCGGCACAGTTGGTGGCTGTGGAGGCCCACGGGACCGGAACGGCCTTGGGTGATCCTGTCGAGGTCAGCGCGCTGACCCGAGCTCTGGCGTCGCTAGAACCGCAGACCACGGCACCCGTGCTGCTGGGTGCCGTCAAAGCCAATATCGGGCATCTTGAGGCAGCAGCGGGGTTGGCGGGTGTCGCCAAGGCAGTTCTCGCTCTCGAGCATGGCCGCTGGCCGGGGACTCCCGGCGTGTCGCCCCTGAGCCGCATGTGCGATTGGAGTGCCGCACGCGTGAGCGTGCCGGAGCAGTCGACGGAGCTTCCGATGACCGCGGTTCCTCGTCGCATTGGGGTCAGCAGCTTCGGATTCAGCGGGGTCGGTGCTCACGTCGTTCTGGACGCACCATCAGCTGATCGAGTTCCCGCTGTTCACGATGGTCCGCAGCTGCTCCTGGTCAGTGCCCGGGATGGCGATCAGCTCGGGCGGGCATGCGAGCGGCTAGCCGGGTGGCTGACCTCTGCTGACGATTCGCTTGCGGATATCGCTTGGACGCTGCGGGTCGGCCGCGCCGAGCTGCCATGCCGAGCGGCCGTCCTGGTCTCGGACCACCAGAAGGCGGCCGCAGGGTTCCGGGACTGGGCCCGTGGCGCTCCGCCCCTGGACGCGCTGCCCGACCCCGTTCGACGTTGGCTGGACGGTGCCCTCCTGGAATGGGCCTTCACGCCTTCGCGCCGCTGCGCGGTCCCGAGCGTGCCCTGGGCGGACGACAGCTTCTGGTTGCCGTCTCCATCGGCTGCGCCATCACCATCTGATTCCATCCGTGACTTCACCCGACCGCACAAGGAGACTTCCGTGGCTGAAGAGACCACCGCACCCCGGCGTTCGCCGATCACCCTGCGGCCCATGGCTGCTGGCGAGACCTTGAGTCCTCCGTCAGAAGTGCCTGCCCCATTACGGGCCCGGGAAACAATGTCCGCGCCAGACGGCCCGCCCGCCTCGCACGATGCGATTCTGCAATCCATCTGTGAGTTTGTCGCTGCCGTCGGCGCTCTGGACGACAACGCCGTGACTCAGGATTCGTACTTCCCCGATCTTGGCTTGGACTCCATCATGCGAATGGAGGTGGCCAAGCGACTGACCCAGCGGTGGAGCATCGAGGTGAAGAGCGGCGAGTTGTACGATCACCCGACCCCGCAGGTGCTGGCGGATTCGATTTGGGGCAAACTCGCTCGAGTTGGCGCTCCTGACACCGCGCAGCCGGGCGATTCTGTGGACGCGGAGGGCCCGGCTGCGGTGGAGAGCATCCGGGCCGCCTCGGCTGATATCCCGGGTGCCGATGACCCGAGCGCAGCGGAGCAGCTGTTGCTGGATCTTATCGAAGAACAAACCGGGCATCGATTAGCCCGCATGGACCAGTTCCCTGAGGCTGGCCTCTCCTCCTTCGACATGCTGCGGGTCGTGTCTTCGTTGGAGAGCTGGGTCGGGTCGCTGCCGAAGACCCTGATGTTCGACTTCCCCAGCGTGGCGGTGCTGGCTGAGCACTTCGCGGCTGAGGGGGTCGTCGACCGCCTTGTTGTGGCAGAGGAAACTGGCTCGATCGGTGGCGATGCAGGGGGCACTGGGTTCGTCTACATCCGCAAGGACGATCTCCCGCTGCTGCCGCAGTGGGCGGAGGTGGTCAACGAGATCGAGGCGCGACACGCCCGTGAACAGGGGATGGCGGGGCGCTATATCGCCCCGAT
>CAKZJI010000384.1 GCA_936941515.1 uncultured Propionibacteriaceae bacterium | reverse complement strand
GGTTGTGCGCAGTCGTGTCCATGAGTCAGCTTTCATGAGATGGTCTTCTGGTGATGAGCTTCTGTGCCAGGCCAGTCGGCTCTGGCCGACAGGATCTCTGAACATTTGCCATGCGCGGAACATCTCGTCTGATGGGAACAGGGTCTGGTGCACAGAACGTGAGTCAGCGTCGTTGCCCTCGCCGCGCACGAAACACCGTATGTTGCAGCGGGCTTGGGCCCGGTGCGCGGATGTGATGCAACGTGCGGTGTTTCGTGCCGCTTGGATGGGGCCTGCGGGGGCTCAGTGGGACGTCGACCCACGGATCCCCGCGGGTGTGGCAAGCGCCGGGCGTGTGCGAAGTATCCGGAGCCTCTGTGGCCGGCGCGTATGCCTGTTGGGCGGGGTCCCTATTCGATGACTGGGGGAGGGCAGCCACGAGGAAGGTGAGATCTCACGAGCAGACGACGGCGTGGCCGCGGTCGAACTCCACCACCCTGTCAGCCTCACCGATGTTTTCCAAGCGGTGCGTGATCTCGATGATCGTCAGATTCGGGAAAGATCGGTCGAGATTGTCGCGGACGCGAGCCTCCAGAGAAGGATTCAGATTGGCTGTGAATTCGTCGAGGACCAGGGCTTTGGGGTGCATCAACAAAGCCCGCGCCAAACAGAGACGTTGCAACTGCCCACCCGACAGCTCTCGTCCGTCGCGTCCCGTCGGTGTCGCCAGCCCCATGGGCATGGCGTGGATCTCGTCGGCCAGCTCTGCTGTCTCAAGGGCACTCCAGAGCTGCTCGTCCGTGGCTTCCGGCGCGCCCAACCGCAGGTTTTCTGCGATGGTGGCGTCCAAGACCTGAGCGCGCTGCGGAACGAGGATGATTTCACGGCGAAGTGAGTCCAGGGTGAACTCGCGCGCAGAGACCCCGTTGATCATGATGTCGCCCCCGTTCAGCTCGTCAAAACGAAGCAACAGCTGAGCCGCAGTCGACTTCCCCGATCCGCTGCGACCCATGAAAACCGTGCGACCACCGGCCGGAGCCGTGGCTGACAGCCCCGCGAGGGCTGGGGTATCGGGATCTGCCCCCGGATAGGAGTAGGTGACGTCTCGCCACTCGATCTGTGGCGCACCATCAAGCTGCAGCTCCCGCGGCCCATCCGTGACAGCATCGGCTGAGTGGCATAGTTCCCAGAGACGACGGGCAGCGCCGAGAGAGTGATCCAGGTAGCCGACGGCGTCCTCAATGCCACGGGGTCCTTCGAAGAGCCTCAACGAGGCTGCTGCCAACCCTGCCACGATCATGGGATCCAAGGCCGAATGGATTCCCGACCACACCACAGAGGCGGTCGACACCAGCATCAGAGCCAGATTGAAGGCTCTCCGCAGCCCTCGGCAGGTCGTTGGCGTCAGCGATGCCTGACAAATCTGGGCACCCAGTTCATCCTGCTCGCTTGTGCGCTGCTTTTGGCGTCCGTAGGAGACCACCTCATCAATGCCGAAAACTGAATCTGTGACGTGCGCAGCCAACGCCCGACGCAACTCCAGCATCCTGGCAGTGGAGTCAAAAGAGCGTTGCAGCCCTATGAACGGCACTACGAACAGGGCCAGGGCGACACAGAAGGCAGGAACTACGACAACTGCCCAGTCCAGCGTCGCACCTGCCGTGACCACGGCGACGGTTGGGACCACAAAGGCCGAGAAGACGGGGGCGAATGTGTGAGCATAGACCACCTCAATGCGATCGACGTCCCGGGTCAGGGTCGGCAACAGATCCCCCGATCTGTTGCGAAACACGACGGCTGGGGCTTGCGGCCACAATGCCCCGAATGCGTGGCCGCGCAGCAGCTCCAGGGCTTTGAAGGCCACATAGTGGCCTGTGAACTGCTCCCCGTAGTAGGCCAGGGCCTTCGCAATGGCGACTGACATAATCCACCACAACATCCCGCTGGCTGGGTGCCCCGTCGCGGCCGCCGCCGTCGTCCAGCCGACCAGGCCGAACAGCGCCAGGTCGAGGCTCAGGTTCAGGCAGCGCAACATTGCAGACATCACAAGGGGACCGTGCACCGGGCGGGTGATGCTGGTGAGCCAACGAATGATTCCATACGTTCCAGGCGTCATGCCGATACCCCCAGGTCCAGAGGCGTGAGAATTCCATCTGTCAGCTCATAGGCGGCGTCAGCCACCCGTAGCAGCGAACGGCGGTGCGTGACCACGATGACGGCCCAGTCTGAGCCGAGTTCGGCAATGGCCTTGATGATGGCGTCTTCTGATGCGACGTCCACCTGACTGGTTGGCTCATCAAGCAGCAGGAGCCGACGGCCTGACAGCAGTGCTCGGGCCAGCGACAGCCGCTGCGCCTGCCCGCCTGAGATCAGTTGGCCGCGTTCGCCGACGTCGGCATCCAAGCCGCCGGGCATGCGGGAAACCTCGTCAGCCAGGTGGGCCCGTCTGAGCGCATCCCAGAGCTCGTCGTCGGTGGCATCGGGTTTCGCCATCCGGAGATTGTCGGCGATGGTTCCGGTGAACAGCCAGGTTGACTGAGCGACGGTGGCCGAGAGCTGGCATGCGGCTTCTGGGAAGAGGGCGTTCACGTCCTGACCTTCCAGGATGATGGTGCCCGACTGGATTGGCACGGTGCCTCTCAGCAGGCCCAGCAGAGTCGACTTCCCGGCCCCAGAGGGCCCGAGGATGGCCACTTTCACCCCCCGGGGGATGTCCAGGCTCACATCGCGCAGCACTGCTCCGCGACCATAGTCGTGATGGATGTTCTGGATGCTGATGGCAGCCTCGGTGGGATGGGGGGTGCTGGTGGTGTGCCTGGAAGTGGTCTTCTGGGAAGCCAGCGCCCGCGCTATTGCCCGCTGCGATGCTTTTCCCCCCATGCCGATGTAAAAGAAACCGGCAACCTGATTGAGGGGCTCCAGCGTCAGAGTCAGCAATAGGGCGGTTGTCATTCCTTCCGTCGGGGTGATCGCACCGGCGGCCAGGCGGGTGCCGGCGGCAGCCCAGTACTGCTTGTTGGCCAGGTTGTCGATGTTGAGCTGCCAGGTGGTGTTGCGCTCGAACAGGCGGGCCTGGTACGACACGCCGGCGCTGTAGAGCGTCACGCCACCCAGCCAGGCCTGGTTCAGGTCATTGACCGGGCGACGGCCGGTGTAATAGGCGCCGCCGTTGACCGAGAGGCCGGGCAGGGCGTCGATGTCATACGACAGGAACAGGCTGGCCGTGCGTTTGGCGGCGTTT
>CAKZJI010000383.1 GCA_936941515.1 uncultured Propionibacteriaceae bacterium | reverse complement strand
ATCATCGTAGATCAGGAACGGCTGGGCGCGAACTCCCGCTCCACCCTGGGCACCATCACCGACGTGAACACCCAGCTGCGCATTCTGTTCAGTCGTCTGGGAAGGCCCCACATCGGCTCGGCAAAGGCGTTCTCCTTCAACGTCGCCTCAGTCTCCGGGGCAGGGGCAATCACCCGTGACAGGGGTGGGGGGAAGGTCAGAGAGCGCCGCTCATTCGAGGTGGTGGGCGGCATGTGTCCGCGTTGCGAGGGGTTGGGCCAGATCTCCGACTTCAATCTGGCGGCGTTATTCGATGCAGACAGGTCACTGCGGCAGGGAGCTCTGCTGGTGCCTGGCTACACCATGGATGGCTGGTATGGCCGCATCTATCAGAGCAGCGGGTTCCTTGATCCCGACAAGCCTCTTGGGAAGTATTCGGACAAGGAGCTTCAGGTTTTGCTGCATTCGGAGCCAAGACGCATCACAGTGGAGGGCGTCAATGTCACCTTCGAGGGACTGATCCCGAAGATCCAGAAGTCTTTCCTGAGCAAGGACGTCGAGGCGATGCAGCCCCACATCCGGGCATTCGTGGAACGCGCCATCACCTTCACCACCTGCCCAGAATGCGACGGGACACGCCTGACCGCCGCAGCACGCAGCTCCACGATCAGGGGCGTGTCCATCGCCGACGCCTGCGCCATGCAGATCAGTGACCTAGCAGAGTGGGTGCGGGGCCTGAACGAGCCCAGCACCGCCCCGCTGGTGGAGTCATTGCAGCAGGCCCTGGATGCCTTCGTCGCCATCGGCTTAGGGTATCTGTCCCTGGATCGTCCCTCCGGCACCCTGTCCGGCGGCGAGGCACAGCGCACGAAGATGGTCCGGCACCTCAGCTCATCGCTGACCGATGTCACCTATGTGTTCGACGAGCCGTCGGCGGGTCTGCATCCCCACGACCTTCAGCGCATGAACCAGCTGCTCCTGGAACTGCGCGACAAGGGCAACACGGTGCTGGTGGTGGAGCACAAGCCTGAGTTGATAGCCATCGCCGACCACGTCGTCGATCTGGGGCCGGGCGCCGGGGAGAAGGGCGGCTCAATCTGCTTCGAGGGCTCCGTCGAGGGGCTACGCGCCAGCGGCACTCTCACCGGACGGCACCTGGATGACCACGCCCGCCTGAGGGAGCGGGTGCGTCCGGCGACGGGGAGCCTCGCGGTGCGTGGCGCGAATGCCAACAACCTACGAGACGTGGACATCGATATCCCGACTGGCTGCCTGGTCGTCGTGACGGGGGTCGCCGGGTCGGGGAAGAGCTCCCTCATCCACGGGTCCATCGCACCCCTGGATGGTGTGGCAGTGATCGATCAGTCAGTCATCCGGGGCTCCAGACGCAGCAACCCCGCCACCTACACGGGTCTGCTGGATCCCATCCGCAAGGCCTTCGCCAAGGCCAACGGGGTGAAGCCGGCGTTGTTCTCCCCCAACTCCGAGGGGGCCTGCCCCGCATGCAATGGCGCAGGCGTGATCTACACAGACCTGGCGATGATGACTGGGGTCGCCACGACCTGCGAGACCTGCGAGGGCCGCCGCTTCATGGATGAGGTGCTCGACTACCGACTGGGCGGGCTCAGCATTGCGGAGGTGCTGCAACTGCCTGTCGCCGATGCTGTAACGTTTTTCGCCGACGGCGAGGCCAAAGTACCGGCGGCACACAGGATTCTGGCCCGCCTGGCCGATGTCGGTTTGGGCTACATCAGCCTGGGTCAGCCCCTGACCACTTTGTCCGGTGGTGAGCGGCAGCGCCTGAAACTGGCTGCCGAGTTGGGTGCGAAAGCCTCGGTCTATGTGCTGGACGAGCCGACAACGGGCCTGCATCTGGCCGACGTCGAGCAGCTGCTGGCGTTGCTGGACCGGATCGTAGATGCGGGCAGATCGGTGATCGTCATCGAGCACCACCAGGCGGTGATGGCCCACGCTGACTGGATCATCGATTTGGGGCCAGGGGCGGGCCACGACGGCGGTCGGGTGGTCTTCGAGGGCACACCTCAGGATCTGGTGGCTCAGCAACCGAGCGTCACGGGCCAGTACCTGGCACGCTACGTCCGAAAGTAGATCCCATTCCCATGTAGCAGCAAAAAAAGAAAACATACCCCCAAGGGGATGGACACCGTGGAGCGAACGTAGCAGGCTAGTGACAGTTCCAATCATCGGGAGTGCACATGGCTGCAAACGTAATGCTCATCGTCGAGCGCGAGTTCGACTTTCCTCAGAGCCAGGTTTTCCGGGCATGGACCGCGCCAGAGGAGATGGCGCTCTGGCGAGGAAGCCCCGGCTGGCACGTCGAGCCGGAGACAGTCTCATCTGAGTTGAAGCTCGGCGGAAAGCATCACCACGTCAAGGTCCGCGACGACGACCCGAGCGTCCGGGTCGTCACCGACGCCGTCTTCACTGAATACTTTGACCCGGATGTGTTCGTGGCGCGGCAGCGCATCACGGGAGATCCCGGCATCGACCCCGACGTCCTCATGGAATTGCGAGTCGAGTTCACCAAGTATGGCCGTGACGGTCGCGGAACGCTGGTGCGCATCGTCCAGGGCCCCTACGAGCCTTCCCGGGCGGAGTATCACGCAACAGGCTGGGAGCGTGAGCTCACCCGACTGCAGGAATTCCTGTCAGGGCATGACGGAGGGGCTCCGCGATGAGCGCAACCATCGTCCGGCAGAAGCCGCTGATGACGATGCCCCAGATTCTGCTGATGAACCTGGGATTCTTTGGCATTCAATACTCCTTCGGCATGCAGCAGACGGCCATCAACCCCATCTACCAGTTCCTCGGCGCAGACCCCGAGGAAATGCCGCTGCTGAACCTGGCCGGGCCGATCACCGGCCTGCTGATCCAGCCCATAATCGGCGCCATTTCGGACAAGACATGGGTTCCCAAGTGGGGCCGCAGGCGTCCCTTCCTGCTGGCCGGCGCCATCGGCTGCTCCGTGTGCCTGTTCCTGTTCCCCTTCGCCTCCGCGGTGTGGATGGCCGTGCTGCTGCTGTGGCTGCTCGACGTGTCCAACAACACCGCCATGGAGCCCTACCGGGCGTTCATCTCCGACAGACTGCCGCCGTCGCAGCTGGCCAAGGGCTTCCTGGCCCAGTCCTTCTTCGCCGGCCTCGGAATCACCCTGGCCAACGTGTCGCTGTTCGTGTTCCAGCAGGTCGTCCCCGGCATCTTCGGCAGCCTTCCCTCCTGGGTGATGGCCTCCTTCATGCTGGGTACCGTCGCCTCCATCGCCACCGTGCTGGTCTCGATCCTCAGCACCAAGGAACTCGAACCCACGCCCGAGGAACTCGCCGAGCTGCGCGCCCACAAGACTGGTTTCGTCGGCACCCTCAAGGAGATCTGGGAAGCCATCGTCGAGATGCCCGTCCAGCTGCGCAAGCTGGCGCTGGTCTACCTGTTCCAGTGGTACGCCATGAACTGCTACTGGCAGTACGTGTCGCTGTCCGTGGGGGAGTCCATCTTCGGGGCGACCAATGCACTGAAGGAAGCCGATCCGGATCGGTACAAGACCTTGTTCGAGCAGGCCACGGCATGGACCGGCCTGGTCAACGGTGCCTACAACGTCGTGACCTTCTGCGTGGCCTTCGCTCTGGTGGTCCTGGCCAAACGGCACGGCGCGAAGTTCGTCCACACCACCTGCCTGCTGCTGGCGGCGGTCGGCCTGGCCTTCTTCCCGCACATCACCGACAAGTACCTGCTGTTCGTGCCGATCATCGGCCTGGGTATCGCATGGGCCTCCATCTTGGGTGTGCCCTACATCATGGCCGTCCGCATGATCCCGTCCACCCGCTACGGCGTCTACATGGGCATCATCAACATGATGATCGTGCTCCCCATGCTGATCCAGACCCTGACCTTCGGCACCGTCTACAAGATCATCGGCGATCAGCCGGGCAACGCCATCATGTTCGCCGCGGTCTTCCTGGCAATCGCCGCAGCCTGCATGCTGTGGATCAAGGAGCCCCCCATCGTCAAGGACGTCGACGACCTCTCCACACCCGCGCCCGCTGGGCATTAGAACGCAGAGGAGAACAGACATGCTGAAGGACTACACCACTGTTGTCGTCGGCACCGATGGCTCCGAGCTGGCCGGCCCCACCGTCACCCGGGCAGCTTGGGTTGCGGTTCGCCAGGAGGCTGAGCTCGTCATCGTCTGCGCCTACGGCGGCGGCTCACGACGGGCCGACGCCAAGGTGTCGATGACCGACACTCTCCCGAATCGCATCGGGCAGGTCTCGGGGAAGGAGGCAGCAGCCCAGGCTGTGGCCCACGCCAAGGACATCGCTGTCGCCGCCGGTGCGAAGGTCAAGGCGGCGCTGCTGGTTGAGGCTGAACCTGCGAAGGCGCTGCTCAGCACCTCCAAGGAGCATCTGGGCGACCTCATCGTCATCGGTGCCATCCGAGACCGCTCCATAGCTGGGCGGCTGCTGGGTGACGTGGCAAGCGAGGTGGTTCGGCGAGCCCACTGCGATGTGCTGGTGATCCGCCCAGCGAACCCAGGCGAGGGCGAGCAGCACCGCCCTGAGTCCAGCACCTGAATCTCTCGCATGACGCTTGGCCCCAGGGTTACCTGGGGCCAAGCGTCATCACGGAATGGCATTGCCGGATTCACCAGAGCTCTGCTTGAACCTGGCAGGTATGTCAGTTCAATCAGTCACGCGGGAAGCCGACGCAGGTCGACGCCAAAGAGGTCGGCGTCTCCGATGCCGGGCCCAGAGGATCACAGTCTTTTGAGCCCGGCTCGTTCAGCATTCAGCAGATCAGAGTTCGATCAGCGCTTGGCCGCCCTGGACGGGCTCACCCTGCTTGACCAGGATGGCGGAGACCGTTCCCGCAGACGGGGCGGTGATCTCGGTCTCCATCTTCATGGCTTCCAAGACCAGCAGCACCTGACCGGACTCGATCTCGTCGCCCTCACCAACCAGGATGCGGGCCACCGAGCCAGCCAGCGGCGCGACAACGGCATTGGAGCTGACCGCCCGCACCGACGCAGTGGTCGGGGCAGTCGGCGAGGCGTTGCCGCTGCCGCCGATCACGATCGGGCCGAGGTGCTGACGCTCCTCCTCCTGAACCTCTACATCGATCTCGTAGTCCGTCTGATTGACGGTCACCTTGAGCTTCATGGATTTTCTCCTTCAATCAGCGGATATGTGGAACAGTGCGGTTGTGGACCTGACCGCGCGAGGACGCCGCCCAGCGCGTCTGCGATCCAAAGCGCACCGCCCGGATCTTGGCCTTGTGCCCGAAGTACGCGGCGACGGCTGCACCGATGGCCACGAGGTCGGACTCGGGAATCTGCTGCCTGGCCTCAAGTCTCGCGACACGCTCGTCGAGGACCTTGAGCTGGGCAGTGAGCTGCTTGACGGCATCAAGCAGTTCGGCGTTGACATCAGACATCTGCTCTCCGATCAGACTGGGCCGAGACCGTGCTTCTTCGGGGGACGGACTTCACGCTTGCCGACGAGCAACTCAAGCGACAGCGCAATCTCACGCCGAGTCTCCGCCGGATCAATGATGTCATCCACCAAGCCGCGGGAGGCCGCCATGTACGGCGTGGAGAAGGTCTCGCGGTATTCCTCCACCAGCTCCTCGCGACGCGCGGCCTGATCCTCAGCCGCCTCAATCTCACGGCGGAACACCACATTCGCGGCACCCTCCGCTCCCATGACCGCAATCTCAGCGGTGGGCCAGGCGAACACCTTGTCAGCACCCAGATCCTTAGAGCACATCGCCAGGTAGGCACCACCGTAGGCTTTCCGCAGCACGACGGTGATCTTCGGGACCGTGGCGGCCGAGTAGGCGTACAGCATCTTCGCGCCGTGACGGATGATGCCGCCGTGCTCCTGAGCGACGCCGGGCAGGAAGCCGGGGACATCGACGAGGTTCACCACAGGGATGTTGAACGCGTTGCAGAAGCGGATGAACTTGCTGCCCTTGTCCGAGGAGTCGATGTCCAGCACACCGGACATGACGCTCGGCTGGTTCGCGATGATGCCAATGCTGCGGCCGTTGATGCGGGCGAAGCCGACAACGAGGTTGCGGGCCCAGCCAGCCTGCACCTCAAGGAAGTCGCCATGATCAACGATCTCGGTGATGACATCACGGATGTCGTAGCCCTTGTTGCCTGCCGTCGGGATGATGTCGCGCAGCTTCTCATTCGGCTCAATGGAGTCATCTGGATCGACGATCGGCGGCTCCTCGCTGTTGTTCTGCGGCAGAAAGCTCAGCAGTTTCTTCGCGATCAGGATGGCCTGCTCGTCATCCTCAGCCACGAAATGCACCACGCCGGAACGGTTCATGTGGGCGTCGGCGCCGCCCAGATCATCCTGCGTGACCTCCTCGCCCGTAACCTGCTTGATCACGCCCGGACCCGTGATGAACATATGCGCCTTGCGGGTCTGGATGATGAAGTCGGTCAGGGCCGGCGAATAGGCCGCACCTCCGGCACAGGGGCCGGCGATGATGGAGATCTGCGGCACGGCGCCTGACAGCAGCACGTTGGCGTAGAAGACCTTGCCGTAGCCGGAGAGGGAGTCGATTCCCTCCTGCACGCGGGCGCCGCCAGAGTCGTTGATGAAGATGAACGGCGTGCCCGTCTGCAGCGACGCCTTCAGGGTCTCCTGGACCTTGATGGAGTGCGCCTCACCGGCGGAGCCGCCCATCACGGTGAAGTCCTGGCTGGCCAGGTGCACAGGGCGGCCGAGCACCGTCGCGGAACCGGTGACGACGCCGTCGGCGGCCATGAACGCCTTGTCCATGCCGAATGTGGTGGTGCGATTGCGGCGGAAGGCGCCGGTCTCCTGGAAGGTGCCCTCGTCAATCAGAGTGTCGATGCGCTCACGGGCCGTCAGCTTGCCCTTGGAGCGCTGCTTCTCCAGCTTGTCGACGCCGCCGCCGGCCTCGACCTTCTCGCGCTCCTCAGCAAGCTTCTGGAGGCGCTCAGCCATGGTGTGTTCCTTGCTCATTTCGCTCCTCAGGCGGGCTCGACGGAAACGCTGTGCTCACGCCCAGCGAAGGTGACTTTGTACTTGACGGGACCGGAGATGCCCTGGGCCTTGCGCTTCGCGGCCTCCTCCTCGGCGGCCAGCTGCTCGGCGGTCTTGCCGACGTTCTTCGGCCCCTCGGATCGGGTCTTGAAGAAGCCGGGGGCAACGCCGGGGAACATGGCGTTGGTGAGGACGTCCTCCTCTGTGCCATCCGAGCCCTCAAGAGCAGCTGCCTGCTCCACCAGCTCATCCCACTCGGGTTTGAGGAAGTTAGCGGGGCGCTCCGTGATGGGGTCCTTCTTCGCCTGGGCCCTGGCCAGTTCAATGACCTCGGAGTTGCGTTCCCCAAGGCACTCGCCGTAGTAGCCGAGCATCAGATCGGCGAACTCACCGGTGAGGACCTTGTAGCGTCCCATGAGCACGTTGAACACGGCCTGGGTGCCGACGATCTGGGAGGACGGGGTGACCAGCGGCGGGTGCCCGGCATCAGCCTTGACGCGCGGGACCTCCTCCATGACCTCACGGATGCGGTCGCCCGCGCCTTGGGCCTTGAGCTGTGACTCCATGTTGGAGAGCATGCCGCCCGGGATCTGAGAGGAGAAGATGTCGGTGTCGACCAGCGTCGCCGATTCGAACTCCGCATACTTCGGGCGGATCTTCGCGAAGTGGTCGCGGATGCGGATCAGACGCTCCGGGTCGAGCTCGGTGGTGTACTCGGTGCCCTCCAGCATCGCGACGAGCGACTCGGTGGGGTTGTGGCCAGGACCGAGGCTCACCGAGGAGATGGCCGTGTCCACCACGTCAGCACCAGCTTCAATGGCCTTCTGGAGGCTGACCAGGGTGACACCCGTGGTGGAGTGGCAATGGACATTGATCTGGATGTCGCCGTAGGTGTCCTTGATGGCCTTGATGATGTCGTATGCGGGCTGCGGCTGCAGCAGTGCGGCCATGTCCTTCAGCGCGATGGACTCAGCGCCCATGTCGATGAGCTGTCCGGCAAGCTTCACGTACCCCTCGACGGTGTGCACCGGCGAGATGGTGTAGCAGATGGTGCCCTGCGCATGCTTGCCGACATCCTTGACGGCCTGCATGGCGCGCGCCATGTTGCGGGGATCGTTGAGGGCATCGAAGACACGGAAGACGTCCATGCCGTTCTCAGCGGACTTCTCAACGAACTTCTCGACGACCATGTCCTCGTAGTGGCGGTAGCCAAGCAGGTTCTGGCCACGCAGCAGCATCTGAAGACGGGAGTTGGGCATCAGTTCACGGAAGGTGCGCAGACGGACCCACGGGTCTTCGTTGAGGAAGCGGATACAGGAATCGAAGGTTGCCCCGCCCCAGCATTCGACGGACCAGTAACCGGCCGCATCGATGTCTGCGCAGGCATCGACCATGTCTTCCAAGGCCATGCGGGTTGCCATCAAGCTCTGGTGTGCGTCCCGGAGGGCTACTTCGGTGACGCCAATCTTTCGAGGACTCATGGTCCCTATCCAACCACGTGGCCCCGACAGCAGACACGGCACCCCCGGTATTGGTCGAACCAGGCAGCAACGCCCCAAACGAACTCTGACTGGGGATGATGCTTGAACACTGTTCAAGATCAGACGGCCCCCGCTGCCCTCTCATCCGGTTCAGACCGTCTCGGCGGCAGACCTCAGGGCGCAGGCGGTTTCCAGAGGAGATTAATCATTTTACAGTTGGCGAACGTGATCATCGAAGAATCCCCAAAGTCCCGGGAAGCGTTCGCCCGCACCTGGCGACCACAGCTCCGCCGGCCCCATACGGGCAAGCCCCGCTTCCTGGGAGTTGACGCAGCACGCGGCGTCGCGATCCTTGGCATGGTGGTGGCCCCACACGATCGACACACCGCCCTGGGGAAGTGAGCCGGCTGCGCTGCTGGGGTTTGCCCACGGACGTTCCGCCATCCTGTTTGCAACCATCGCGGGGGGTTTCCCTTGCCCTGATGAGCGGTGGGACTCAAAGACTGTCGGGGGAAAGGCTGCTGCGATCACGGATGGCAATCTTGGGGCGCGCCATAGCCCTGCTGTTCGTGGCCGGCTTCATGGCGATGTTTCCAACGAGCATCTCCATCATCCTGGCCTGCTATGCCTTCTGGTTCATAGTGGCGCTGCCAGCGCTGCGCTGGCGACCCAAGACCCTGCTGATCGTCGCCGTGGCCCTAGCGGCTTCCGGGAAGGTGCTGACCGAGGCTCTGACCCTGCTGCTTCCCCCACGGGACATGGATCTGACGTCTCTCGGCATCTACTTCATCCCGGATCAGCTGACAGGCTCCGCCTATCCGGCATTCATCTGGATGACCTTCGTGCTCGCAGGTCTGGCACTGGGCCGCTGCGGCCTGGACAACCCTAGGGCGCTGAGACATTTCCTACTGGCCGGACTAGCGTTGTTCGCCGTCTTCGCAGCGCCTTTCGTAGCCCAGGCGAAGTCGCCCGCGCCACTATTCGGTCCGTCGGATGTTCCCATCAGCAGTCAGCAGGGACAGCAGCAGTACTGCTACGACGCTCAGGAGCGAGAGCTTCATCCATGCTCCCAGCAGGAGTACGAGGATCAGGACGGGACCCTGTCGGCCGAGGACATCGCCGACTACAACAGGCTGCTGCAGGAACTGGGGGGCTCCGCCGGCACAGTCCCCCAGCCACCGCTGGATCTGCAGACGCTCCTGTGGTCTTTCGAACCTCACTCGGGCACCCTGTTCGAGGCCTTCTCATCAGGCGGGCTTGCGTTGGCGACGATCGCTGGGCTGGTGTTGCTGGGACAGCTTCCGTGGAGCCGCTGGCTGTTGGCGCCCCTCACCGGAATCGGCTCCATGGCGCTGACGGCATATGTCTCGCACCTTCTGGTCCTGTCAACTCGTCAGCGAGCACTTCCCTGCACTACGCGACGGTTTGGGAGGCTGGCTCGTCCTGGGGTTGGTGCTCTTTGGCATGGGGTGGTCCAGGATCTTCATCTCGGGTCCACTCGAACAGGTCCTGGGCGCCATCGCCGACCGCCTGTCAGGCAAACCCACTCGTCGGGCAGCCCAGTCCCTCTAGTGTCGCCTGTTGAAAGCTCATCGAGGCCATCAAGGTGACCGTCGAGCCATGATCCCCACAGGAAGGACCTTCATGACCACGCACAACCCCGGGCGCAGTCATTTTCATCGTTTCGCTGCCATCACAAACATCTCAATGCGCATCATCGGCTCCTCACTCACCCCGGAAACCGCCGACAGCTTTGCCCCGCAGGACTAGAGGTGGCTCGCGCATGATCGTCACCCTCACCCCCAATCCCAGCATCGACCGCACCGTCACCACCACGCGACTCGCAGTCGGCGAGGTCAACCGAGCCTCCTCAGTCCGCGTCGATCCGGGTGGGAAGGGCGTCAACGTCTCCCGCGCCCTGCATCTCAATGGGCACGACACCCTGGCCGTGCTGCCACTGGGTGGGCCAAACGGCCAGTCACACCGTCGTCTCCTCGACGAGGCAGCGGTCCCCCACATCGCAGTGCCATGCGGGGGCGACACCCGAACTAACATCACCGTCGTCGACGCCGACGGAACCACCACCAAGATCAACGAGCCCGGTCCGCCGCTCAGCGGCGATGTCCTGGATGCGCTCGTCACCGCCCTTCCCCCCACCACGAGCTGGGTGGCGCTGTGCGGCAGCCTGCCTGCCGGGGTGGATGCCGGTTGGCTGGCGGATGTGGTGGCAGCCGCCCCCGGGAAGGTGGTGGTCGACACCTCCGGCGCTCCCCTGGCTGCGGCTGTCGCCCGTCGCCCGTACCTCATCAAGCCCAACCGCGAGGAGTTGGAGGAGCTGGTAGGTCGGCCGCTTCCGACCGTCGGCAACGTCACTCACGCAGCCGAGGGCCTGATCGCGGACGGCGTGGGGGCAGTGGTCGCCAGCCTGGGTGGGGATGGCGCGCTGTGGGTCAGCGACGCTGGCGTGTGGCTGGCCAGCTCCACGGTGGAGCGTCCCCTCTCATCGGTCGGGGCCGGCGACTGTCTGTTGGCCGGTCTCCTGGCGGCCCTGGACGACGGGGCATCTCCGGCAGTGGCCCTGACCCAGGGGGTGACGTGGGGGGCGGCCGCCGTATCCTTGCCGGGAAGTGTCGTCCCGGGTCCTGCTGACCTGACAGGTCGCCTCGTGACCTGCATCCATGATCCAGAGCCCACCATCCAACTCAACGACTGAGCGTCTCTATGAAGGAGAAGAAATGACAACCCGCACCGTATCCGTCGCATCCACCGTTGGCCTGCATGCCCGCCCCGCCTCGCTGTTCGTCAAGAAGGTGTCCGACTCCGGCATCCCTATCACCATCGCCAAGACCGGCGGCGGCAAGGCCGTCAACGCCGCTTCGCTGTTGGCCGTGATGTCGCTGGGCGTCAAGCATGGCGAGGAGGTTGAGTTGACCTCCGATGCCGAGGGTGCTGATCAGGTTCTGGACGATCTCGTCGCCTTCCTTGAGGTCGATCACGACGCGGAGGGCTGAGCCTTGCAAACGTTTCAGGGCATCCCGGTCAGCGGCGGCAGCGTCATCGCGCCCATTGTGCTGGTGCTGCCCCCGCAGCCCCTTCCCGACGAGCCGGTATCAGTGGATAGGGACGCCGATCTGGTGAGGGTGAAGGCCGCGCTGGAGTCTGTTGCCGTGGATCTGGAGCATCGGGCAGCCTCCCTGGAGGGGGATGCCAGGGCGATGGTGGAGGCTGCGGTGATGGTGGCCCGTGATCCGGGTCTGGTGGAGGCTGTCGAGGAGTCGCTGTCCTGCAACGGGCCAGCGCACGCTCTGCACGCGGCCGTTGAGTTCTATGCCGAGCAGTTCGTCCAACTGGGTGGCTACTTCGCCGAGCGGGTCACGGACCTGCGTGATGTCGGGGCCCGCGCGGAGGCTGTTCTGCTGGGTCGGCCAGCACCTGGGGTTCCGGAGCTCACCGAGCCCAGCATCGTCGTCGCCGAGGATCTGGCTCCCGCAGAGACAGCCGCCATGGATCCCGCTCTTGTGCTGGGACTCGTCACGCAGGGTGGCGGACGCACCAGCCACACCGCGATCCTGGCAGCGCAGCGAGGCATCCCCGCCATCGTCAAGGCCGCCGGGGTGCTGGATCTGGCTCCCGGAACTCGGGTGGCCCTCGACGGGGATCAGGGGCGGCTGGTGGTTGATCCGGATGCTGACCTCATCGCGGACCTGGAGACCCGACGTCAACGCAGGCAGCGGATTCATGGCGTCTCCGGGCCGGGTCGCACGGCTGACGGGCATGCCGTCGCTCTGCTGGCGAACATCGGCGGAGTGGCGGATGCTGAGGCTGCGGGGTCGCAGGATGTGGAGGGTGTCGGGTTGTTCCGCACCGAGTTCGTCTACCTGGATGCGCAGAAGGCGCCATCGGTGGCGGAGCAGACTGAGATCTATGCGGCTGTGCTGGAGCCATTCGACGGCCGTCCGGTGACGGTGCGGACCCTCGACGCCGGAGCCGACAAACCCCTGGCCTTCGCGGATCTGGGGCCTGAGCCCAATCCTGCGTTGGGGCGTCGCGGTCTTCGCCTGATGCGGGAGCGTGAGGATCTCCTGGATGAGCAGCTCGCAGCGCTGGCCGCTGCACGAGGCAGGACGGGTGCGCTGGTGAAGGTGATGGCCCCAATGGTCGCGACAGCCGGGGAGGCCCGGTGGTTCGCAGAGCGGGCGCACGCGGCCGGGCTGCCGGTGGCGGGAACCATGATTGAGGTTCCCGCCGCGGCGCTGCGGGCCAGGCAGGTGCTGCGACACTGTGATTTCGCCAGCCTCGGAACCAACGACCTCGCCCAGTACGCAATGGCCGCGGACCGCATGGTCGGTGAGCTATCGGAGCTGCTCGACCCATTCCAGCCTGCTGTGCTGGACCTGGTGGCAGCCGCCTGCGATGGGGGGCGTGAGACCGGCAAGCCCGTCGGTGTGTGCGGCGAGTCAGCTGGGGATCCGCTGCTCGCGCTGGTTCTGGTCGGGTTGGGCGTCACCAGCCTGTCGATGTCACCTGGCAGGGTGCCGATGGTGCGCTACGCCCTCAGCCTGCACACCACGGCGGATTGTCGGACGATGGCCGAGACGGCGCTGTCCGCGGAGAACGCCCAGGCCGCCCGAACCGCCGTCACGGCACTGACGAAACCGGAGTTGAGGGAATTGCTGTAAGCGCCGGTTTCCAAGCATCTCTGAAGGCACATGGCTAACCTTTTCACCATGACGATCAGTGCCTTGGAGATCTTCAAGATTGGCATCGGGCCGTCGTCGTCACACACCATGGGGCCGATGCGGGCCGGGTGCGTCTTCGTCACGGAGTTGGGTGAGCGAATCGACGACGTGGCGAGGGTGCGGGTGGACCTGTTCGGGTCGCTGGCCGCCACCGGTGTCGGGCATGGCACGGACAAGGCCGCGGTCGGTGGGCTGTTGGGCTACTCCCCCGACGACTGCGACCCCGATGATTACGTCGACGCGCTGACGCGAGTGACAGCGACCGGACGGATGCAGCTCGGCGGGAGGAGGGAGATTCCGTTCACCTGGGCGGATGACCTGACCTTCAATCTGGAGTCGAAGCCGCTTCACCCCAATGCCATGACGATCACCGCCCACGACGACGCGGGGCGAACGGTCCATGAGAACACCTATTATTCAATAGGTGGCGGATTCATCCTCGATCAGGCGCAGGCGGAGGCCGGTGAGCGGGGCGTGGAGGTGGCTGCCGTCGAGTTCCCATTCAGAACCGCCGCGGAGTTGCTGGCAATCTGCGATCGGGAGGGGCTGAGCATCGCGCAGGTGATGGCCCGCAACGAGTTGGCTTGGCGCACTGGGGATGAGCTGCGCGAGGGGCTCACCCGGGTGTGGAACGTGATGCATGGCTGCATTCAACGCGGACTGCGACAGGAGGGGATCCTTCCGGGCGGACTCAGGGTTCCTCGTCGCGCACCGGAGCTGTTCAGGCATCTCACATCGCGCGATACCGCGCCGAACCTGATCACGCAGACCTTCAGCGCCATGGACTGGGTAAATCTGTTTGCCCTGGCCGTCAACGAGGAGAATGCCGGCGGAGGCAGAGTCGTGACGGCCCCCACCAATGGCGCCGCAGGTGTGGTGCCCGCAGCGCTGGCGTATTTCATGAAGTTCGGGCCTGGGGCAGGCGATGACGACGTGGCGGATTTCCTGCTGGCGGCATCCGCCATCGCGCTGCTGCTGAAGAGGAATGCCTCCATCTCCGGGGCGGAGGTGGGCTGCCAGGGGGAGGTCGGCTCGGCGTGCGCGATGGCTGCAGCGGGTCTGGCCCAGGTGCTGGGCGGTTCCCCCGCGCAGGTGGAGAACGCGGCTGAGATCGGCTTGGAGCACAATCTGGGCTTGACGTGCGACCCGATCGGCGGTCTCGTGCAGGTGCCCTGCATTGAGCGCAACGCGATGGCTGCTGTGAAGGCCATCAACGCCGCCCAGCTGGCCCTGAGCGGAGATGGCCACCACCGCGTCAGCCTGGACCAGGCCATCCAGACCATGCGGGAGACCGGTCGCGACATGCTCAGCAAATACAAGGAGACCTCCCTGGGCGGCCTGGCCGTCGCCTTCACGGAATGCTGAGCAGCTGACCCAAGCCACCCCAGCGGCACGGCACACGCTGATTCTTGCACCCCTGTGGACACAACAGCATATATTCTGATACGTTTGTCGCAGATTATCTGCGACAAACGTATCAGCACTCGGAGGTCAAGATGTTACGGTACTTGACTCTGGCTAACTGGAAGTCAATCCACGAGCCCATCGAGTTCTCCATGGTCGCCACCAACGAACGTCGGCATGGAGAACGGTTGGCGCGCGTAGGCCGCACGAGGATTCTGCCTATTACCGCAATCTACGGCGCAAACGCCGCCGGCAAGTCAACACTGACAGAGGGCCTAGCGGCTCTGCAGGACATCATAACAAAACCACGCACCAAAGGCGAGCCGCTCCCCCTCATCCCACACAAACTGCTCGGGAGGGGAAAGCCAACCATGTTCGGCATCGAGTTTGTGGTGGCGGCTCCAGAAAGCAAGCCAGGACGGCAGGACTGGGTGTTTTATTACGAGGTCACTGCGGATCGACAGCGGATACATACTGAGTCCTTGGCCCGACTTCGCAGCGGCGATGAGGAGGTGCTATTCGAGCGCCAGGAAACCAACGTTGATTTTTTCGGCGACCTAGCCGAGGACTCAGCTGCAAAGGCGGTCAAACGACTCCTCAGCCCCAACCAGACGGTACTCGGCATCTTGGGAGATGTGGACGCAGCACCAGAGGTCATTTCAAGCGCCCGGGCATGGTTTTCAGATCACCTGAGAATCATCCGACCCCACGCTGATTTCCTCATGCTTCCTGCATGGATCGCAGGTGACCAGCCGTTCGCTGACGCCATGAACCATGCGTTGAGCACTTCAGACACCGGCATCTCGAAGATTGTACTGGAGGAGTTCACGCCATCGTCTGCCCTCCCGATTGACGTCATCGAAGAGTTGACAAACGATTTGGAGCGGACCCAGGGTGTGGTAGTGCTGACCGGTTTTTATGGGGAATATGGTCTAGCCTCTCTCCACGATGACGGATCGCTCAAGACCGAGCGTCTCGTCACAGTGCATGAAGGGAAAATAGGCGAAGACGGCCGAGTAACCGACAAGTTTACCCTCCCTCTGGCAGAGGAGTCCGACGGAACGGCGCGTTTCATCAATCTGCTGCCCATGTTGTTCCTGCTGTCCAAAGACGGGTCCCGTGCGGTATTCGTCGTGGATGAGCTGGAAAACTCGATGCATCCACTGCTAACCGTGGAGCTCATTCGGGACTTCTTGACGGATTTGTCCTCTGATGATAGACGTCAGCTCATTTTCACCACTCACGAACTCCAGCTGATGCATGCCCATCTGCTACGGCGTGACGAATTTTGGTTGGCTGACAAAGTGTCTGTCGAGACACAGATGACGAGGGTATCAGATTTCTCCCGAGAGGGGGTTCGCAAAGATGCCGATTTTCCCGGAATTTACGTCTCTGGCCGCTTGGGCGGAGTCCCTCAAATCTGACCAATGGTAACGCTGATGGCCAAGAAAAAAATCCGAAAATCTCAGCCCCGAGGGCGAAGGCAGACAGGCAGTCGCCCCCTCAAGAAAAAAAGTCTCCTTCTGCGCAGAAGGGAAGTCCGAAGAGCAATACATCAAGGCGCTGATCCAGAAACGCTACAACAGTGAGATCGCCGTCAAATTCTGGAGACAAAGAAACAGGTCGTCACTCAAGGAACTCATTGATAGAGCCCGGAAGCGAGCCAACGAAGAAGACACCGGAGAGGGCATCTGGATTGTATGTGACTCTGATGAGAATCAGAGTCACATCAAACCACTCATCAATTGGTTGGAAGAAGCCCCAGAGCATCGCCATGCAGCAGTAACAGAGCCCTGTCTGGAGCATTGGCTGCTGCTGCACTATGTGGACTCACCTGACTGCAACAATGCTGCCGATGCGGAAAGAAAGCTGAAAAAGCACCTCTCGGGGTATGAAAAGGGCAGCTCTCTGCCAGATGCGCTGATCGACGCAACCGACGAGGCGGTTCGGCGCCAGGCCCTGGCTGGGGCAACCGGGGCCTGGTCAACACCACAGATTTCGCAGATGCACGATTTGATCACATGGCTCGACGCGCTGCGCCACAACCGTTGAGGCTTGCCGAGGCAGACCAGAAACTAGGAGGCGGTCGGTCGCCGTTTCCCGTTGGCTCTGAGCCAGTTGGCCGCCAGGTCAGCCCAGGTGGCGACGTTCTCGGGCACCGCATCCAACCCAAGGTCTGCGGTGCAGAGTCCGTCTGCCGTCGCCAGGCCGTGCTTGCCGCGCTGGTAGTGGTGGTACTCGAAGGGCACCCCAGCCTCCGCCAGAGCTGTGACAAACCGCAGGGACTGCGTCGGCGGGACCACGTCGTCCTCCCCTGTGGTCCACACGAACGACGGCGGGGTCTTGTCGGTGACGGCGGCGATGCAGTCGACGGACGCGGCGGTCCGCAGGATGGCCTCGTCGTTTCCCGCCCATTCCACGCTGAACGCGCCGTAGCAGCAGACCAGGTAGTCGGGACGAGAGCTGTGCTCCAACAGCTCCTGCCTGCCGGAGGCCTCATATTCGGCGCGCTCCGCAGCCACCAGGTCATCGCGATACCAGTGGGTGCCGAGCAGCGCAGCGACGTGCGCGCCCGCCGAGAACCCCAGGAGGGCCAGCTGGTTGGGGATGACGCCCAGCTCATCTGCATGGGCCCTCACCCATCGAACGGCCTGGGCGGCGTCGACTGCGGGATTCGGGTAGACGGCGTCGTCGTGCAGCGAGTAGCGCAGCACAAAGGTGTTGAAGCCGCGCTGCAGGAAGGTGACGGCTGTTGGGTCGGATTCCCGCTGGGCCAGCATCATGTAGCCACCCCCGGGGGCGATGATGACTGCGGGCCGGGGATGTTCAAGAGGCGTGGGCTGCTCATCAGGCGAGGGCTCATCGAACAAGATGGCCTCCAGCGTGGCGGCACGTTCCCGGTTCAGCTCAATGGTGAAGTGACGCATGGGGGTCATCGTAGCCCCATCAGAGCGGGCTGGGGACACGCTCAACGGTGGGCACTCAGCTGCGCATCCCGCGTCCAGATCTCGGCCCGCAGGCCGAGGCGCTGCTGGTAGTGGCAGCGTTCTGCGAGAATGCACAGATCGCCCATTCCAAGGCCAGCCGTTGAATGATCCACATATGGAATCTCGGTGTCAGCGCCTTCCAGCAGGAGCCTGAGAAACTTTGAGTTCCACGCAATGTCATGAAGAACCCACGGAGCCTTGCCATCGATGATCAGGCGAAGCAGATGGTGAAATTTCTGCGCGACATCCCGCCTCACCTCGCCATCCTTCAGCTGGGCGATGAAGTTCCCCGTCTCAATCACGCTGGTGATGGGAATAATGAACTGTTCTCCCGCTCCGAAACGCTTTTGCATCTCGGCTCGGACCTGTTTTTGATCCTGATCTCGCCCTGGGACCGGCAGCAGGTTGCACAGGACGCTGGTGTCGATGAAGACGACCGTCATCTCAAGCCCAGCAGTTGCTCGAACTCGGAATAATCTTGGTTGCGCTGGGCGAACAGCGCGTCAGCGGTCACTGCCGCTCCCAGGCTGCGCTCGGCGAGGGCCCGGGCGTATCCAGGCAGCTTCACCAAGGGTGTGATGGCGCTATGGCCAGAATCAGATTGCCTGTGGCAGACATACACGGAGTCATTCAGCACACCCTCGGCGGCGTCCAGCAGAGCGGGGCTGTGGGTTGTCACCAGGGACTTCATTCCCTGGCCTGTGGAGTTGCGCACGAGGTCCAGCACTCGTTGCGCCTGAGCAGGGTGGAGTCCAGTCTCAAGTTCCTCAATGACGACGTGCACCCCTGCCGTGATGCCATTGCCCTGGCCGCGAATCGGCGTTTCAAGGTCGATATCCAGGTTGTGCGATGACAGCAGGGCGGTGGCGATAGCGGCGAATCGAAGAAGCCCGTCGCTGAGCTCACGTGCAGGGGTTCGCTCCTTGTTCCCTCCCCTGGACTCGTCAAGGACAAACATCACATCACCCAGCTCTGAGGTGACAAAAGAGACCCCTTGCACCCATTCATCAGCCACCGCCTGCAAGTGCTCTCGTAGCTGAACCATCGCCTGCGGGTCTTCCTGCCCAAGGCGTTTCAATGCGGCAGAAAGGTTCTCACCAGTACGCCGCAGCTGGATATCTCGCTCTGGGACATAGTTCCTCATCAGATGCGGAACAGGGTCAAGGTGGAAAACCCCCCTCAGTGCAGACAGCACAGCTCCGACTCCGCGCAGCACCAAGGCATCTGCTCTGCTGGTTCCACCAAGGATGGCAGCGGCTTGCGTGATGACGGGTCGCGTGTCACGGAAGAGTTTCGTGGGGTTTCGCCCGCGCTTTCCGTTGTGGATCTCAGCCGAGATTCCCGGCCCATCAGAGCACTGAGCGGCAATCAACACGGACTCTCGGGTTGCACCGTTCCTCGCCGAGGATACGCCCGGCCCGGCGAGTTCTTCCTCAATGACCCGCAGCAATGGCCTGACCTGAACCTTGATGCTGTAGCGATAGCAGTCATCGTCCACTTTGACCATGCAGCCGAGAGCAAACTCGTCCCTGCCATGGGGCGGAAGCCCGGCGGAACCACCGCGTATCGCACCTTCCGCTCGACGTCTGCCGTCGAGGGCATCTGCCAGTTCCTCGCCGCTGGCCAAGCGCGCCAAGACCTCCAAGCCGTCGAGGGCGTTGGATTTCCCCGAGCTGTTCCGCCCTATGAGGATGGTGATGTCATGCAGCGGCAAAACGGCTTGACGGAATGACTTGAACTCCTCCAGTCTCAGTTCCGCCAGGCGTGCCGTGCTCATGTGATGATCCTACCGTCCCAGTCGGGGGTGGCCAGCAGCGAGTCGCTGGACATCGCTGGACGAGCGTCCCTCAGATGAGGCGGGAGTCGCGAAGGAGCTCTCCCAGCCATGTGCCGTTCAGTTTCTCCGCTACCTTCTCCTCCACGAAGTGCGGGAGCGGAAGTGTGGCTGCCAGGGACTCCTCTTTGAGGGATTTGCGGTCACGCAGGTGGTAGGTGGCCTTCAGCAGTTCTCGAATGTCGTAGACAGTGCCGATGACCTCGGGGACGGCGCGTTCGATGTCGAGGAGGGTGTAGACGGCCTCCATGGCGGTGCGCACCGAATATTCGGTGGTGAACACCGTGTCTCTCGTGGGGGATTCGGCAAAGTTTCCGATGAAGGCGATGTTCTTGGAGCCGTCGGGGACGACCTTCGGACGGTCTCCCGCATGTCGCGGCATGAAGTAGGCGGTGATGAAGGGCATGTAGACGGGGTTGGTGTTGATCGACTCCTGTCGGGCGAGTTCCGGGATCTTGCTTTCCGGAACACCAAGGTGGTAAAGCAGTTCCTGCGTAATCTCCTCACCTGTGCATTCGGCGATCTTCTTGTGGACGAAATTTCCTGTGGTGTCGGAGTAGAGACCGTAGATCCACACGGTGGTCTCGTTGGGCTTCTGCTCTTTGAAATGGGGCTGGCGATGGACCGCGAAGCTCAGCATCCAGTTGGAGTCGGTGACTGTGATGATGCCGCCGGTGTTGACCTTGTGGTCGTGCAGGTCACGCTTGGTCAGGCGCTCGATATAGGGGTCCACGTCAGTGTTCTTGATCGTCGCCGTGGCCGCCACAAACCAGCTGCGTTCGGGCAGATTCTTGTAGAACACCTCAGGTCGGCCGAAGTCGGCGGACTGGCGCGCCAGGTTCTCCCACAGGGTCCAGCTGCCTCCAGGCTCGTGGGTTTCGGGTGCTGGCGTGTGGTGATCGCCGTAGGTGGTGGACTCGGTGATGGATCCATTGGTGACGAACACGAGATCGTCCGGCGTCAGCGGGATTTCCTGGTGTTCGCCGTCGACAGTGAGCAGCAGCTTAGTGGCGACCTTGGCCTCGTCGGAGACATCCACGATGATGTCTTGGACAGTGGTGCCGTAGCGGATGTCGACGCCATGCCTTTCGAGGTAGCGGAGGATCGGCAGCACCATCGATTCGTACTGGTTGTATCGGTTGAACTTCAGGCAGCTGAAGTCCGCCAGGCCGCCCACGGCATGGATGAAACGCATTAGGTAGCGTCGCATCTCAGCCAGGGAATGCCATTTCTCGAACGCGAACATCGTGGCCCAGTACACCCAGAAGTTGCTTGCAAAGAAGTCATCGGAGAAGTGGTCTTCGATGGTTCTGCCGTCGAGCTTGTCCTCCGAGGTCATGATGAGTTTGACGATCTCCCGCTGGCTTGCTGCGTCGAGGCGGAAATCGCCGTCACTGGGGACCCGGTTTCCCCTGTCGTGAATCAGTCGGCAGTTCGAAGAGTTTGGGTCATCTTTGTCGAGCCAGTAGTATTCGTCGAGATATGATGCGCCCTCGATCTCCAGGGAAGGGATTGAGCGATACATGTCCCACATGCACTCAAAGTATTGCTCCATTTCCCGTCCACCACGGGTGATGAAGCCAATCTCGGGACGGTTGGCACCATCCAGGGAGCCACCGGCCAAAGACAGCTCCTCGAAGAGATGGATGCGCTCACCGGGAATCTGTCCGTCGCGCAGCAGGAAGAAGGCCGCGGACAGACCTGCGAGCCCTGTTCCAACGATGTAGGCGGATATGGCATCCGCTCTCTGGGGTTTGCGAGGGCGCGCGAAGGCCTCATAGTTGCCGCGTGAATAGTGCATTTTTGCTTCCCTTCGGTGGTGATGTGAGTTTGTGCTGAGCGGAGAGAGGAGCACGGGGCCACGCAGGCCAGGGGCATGCCCCCATCCCGGAAGAGCCGGAATCGACGGCGCCCCGCCACGTCATGCCGAAGCAACCAGCCGTGGAGCGATGGGACCTTCGAGGCGTCCAACCAGTTCCTGAGTACACTCAAATTTGAGTGTACTCAGGAACTCATGGGCGGCAACTCGTGACGCTATGCGCGTCGGCGGACCTGAGCCTCAGGGCACACCAACCAGGGCTGCCACGCAGGTGATGGCCGCATCTCAGCTCACGTCTGGGCGGCAGCCTCATCCTCGTCAGTGTCTTTAGGCCTCTAGGCGCGGGAGGCCGCAGCAACCTCCCAGCCATGGCCTGTCAGGCCTGCTGGGCTCGGCGTGTCGTCAGCAGGTCATCTCAATGCCGAGGTCCAGCTCAAGCGGATCCTCGCCAGGGTCGAGCTCATCCAAGTCTTCCTGTTCGTAGTACGCGCCGGGGACAGGCCACTCGGCCTCACGCCAGGCCCTGTACATCAGGTCTGTTGGGCTCAGGATTTTCATCATGTCACGCAACGTTGTGACAGAGTGATCAACAATGGCTTTAATGTCAGCGCTGGAGGCTGGCAACGCGATGGCGAAGTGCCAGTTGGGGTTCGAAGGGAGGGGAGTTTCCCAGCCCAGCTCACGCATCTGCGTCTCAGCTTCAGCGCCCAACTTGTATTCGTCCGACAGGAACTCGTTTCCTGTGGCCTCACCCACCAGCTCTTCAGCGCTGGAGGCGAACTGCACGTACCGTCGATCATGAGGGGGCTTTGTCCCAATGTTCAGATACACCCGATCATCGATGGTCAGCAGCACACGAAATAGTCGCTCGCTGAACTCATCCCACGTCGCCACATCTGCTTCCGGCATGGGCCACCTCCGTTCCTTGGTTTCATCTGAGTGGCCAAGCCTACCTGACTCGGCCTGTGCCGCCACCGTGCTACAGCCTGGTGCGCAACATCATCCAGACACGGTGGAAGTTTGATATCACCAAACCCTCTTTTAGCCCGCTTTGCGACACCAAGAGGCTTATTCACAGCTGCTAGCAACTGGACTCTGACAA
>CAKZJI010000382.1 GCA_936941515.1 uncultured Propionibacteriaceae bacterium | reverse complement strand
TTCGAACGACTCCTCCTCGGACACCCACCCATTGCTTCCACGACTTGACAGCGCCCCGGACCTACAAAGCCCTCAAGCGGCGCAATGGCCCCAATTGTCATGTTATCTGGATTATATGCCTTTTGCATGCCGGGATGTTCCAGCACTGGTCCTGGCCGTTCTCCAAGAAGATCAAATATCTCTGCTTTCGCCATGGGAGCCAGGCTAAACCCTGACACCTGTGTTAATGTCAAGTCTTGGAGACAGCGAGCAGAGCGGAGCCATGACGATGAGGATCGGAGAACTGGCCCAGCACACGGGAACCAGCCCGCGTCAGTTGCGACACTATGAAGCACGTGGACTGCTGCAGTCACGACGTTTGCCGAACGGCTACCGGGACTACCCCTCTTCCGAGGTGGAGCGTATTCGGCAGATCCGGACACTACTCGACAGTGGATTCACAACGGCCCTCATTGCTGAGTTTCTGCCCTGCCTAGAAGGGGCAGACGCCGAGCTCACCCCCCATCCCGACCCTGATCTGGCCAACCGTCTACGACGTGAGATCAGTCGTATAGATCGTAAGATATCGGCCCTTACCCTGGCCCGGGAGCGTTTCACCTGCTACCTCAACCGAGTAACCTGATCACCGATTCGCCCCAGCTCCGTCATCCAAGGGATCCGCAAGGTCGGTTCGTTGTGGGGGGGTGGCTAGGGATTCCGGGGGGTGAGTGTGTTGTTACAAGGTTGTGTGGCCCAGACAGTCAGAGCCATGTTGAGGTCGAGAAGTCTGATGACCCCGCTGGCAGGCTCTCTTCAAGTCGGGGACAAACACCGCCTCCGCTTGAACACCCAGGTCGGCTCGGGGTACTGGGGTGAGTTCGTCATCGACTACATGCGCACGTGAAGGCACCAAGGGCAAAGCTGCCCCCTACCACCTCGCCTGACGGGGGCGCAGGTTCAAAGCCACGACCCCGTATATTGCTATGGACTGATCACCCGGTCCAGCAGGGACATCGCCCAGGCCAGGTGATCGCCATCGGGCTTCGGCGTCAGCAGCTGGGACGTGGCGGGTTTGTACACCGATCCCGGATAGAGACGCTGCAGCCTCACCTGGCGTGACTCCGGCAACGTCACCGGCTCCAACCGAACATTCTTTCCCTGCATGACGATGTCATTGACGCCCAGTTCTCGGGCCCGGTTCCGCAGAGCCGCCACCCCCAGCAGCTGCTCCACCGGCTCGGGCAGGGGCCCATACCGGTCCACCAGCTCGGCCCGCACGCCGTCAGCGTCTTCTGCACTCCGGATCTCCGCGATCTGCTTGTACATCTCCAACCGCAGACGCTCCGACGGCACATAGTCGTCGGGTAGGTGGGCGTCAACGGGCAACTCGATGCGCAGCGTCGGCTCGGGCGTGGTGTCCTCGCCCCGGTACTGGGCGACGGCCTCCCCCACCAGACGCAGGTACATGTCGAAGCCGACGTCGGCGATATGCCCGGACTGCTCCCCGCCGAGGAGGTTACCCGCGCCACGCAGTTCCAAGTCCCGCATCGCAATCGACATGCCTGCCCCCAGGTCGGTGTGGGCGGCCATCGTCGACAGGCGCTCATGGGCGGTCTGGGTGAGGGTCTTCTCCGCGGGATACAGAAAATAGGCATAACCCCGCTCCGACGACCGGCCGACCCGGCCCCGCAGCTGATGCAGCTGCGACAGGCCGAGCACGTCGGCGCGATCAATGATGAGGGTGTTCGCGGTCTGGATGTTCAGGCCCGCCTCGACGATGGTGGTGCACACCAGAACGTCGGCGCGGCGCTCCCAGAAATCGAGCATCACCTGCTCCAGCCTCGCCTCCCCCATCTGCCCGTGGGCAGTGGCAATGCGGGCCTCCGGCACCAGCTCCCGCAGCTCTGCGGCCGTCTTGTCAATGGAGTCGACGCGGTTGTGGACGAAGAACACCTGACCCTCACGCGCCAGCTCGCGCCGGATGGCGGCCCGAACCTGCCCCTTGTCGTAGGGGCCGACCATCGTCAGCACCGGGTGGCGTTCCTCCGGCGGGGTGGCGATCACGCTCATCTCCCGGATGCCCGTGATCGCGATCTCCAGGGTGCGTGGGATGGGCGTGGCCGACATCGACAGCACGTCGACATTGACCCGCAGCTCCTTCAGCCGCTCCTTGTGCTCGACGCCGAAGCGCTGCTCCTCATCAATGATCACCAGGCCGAGGTCCTTGAATGCGACCTCCTTGGCCAACAGCCGGTGCGTGCCGATCACCAAGTCGGTCCTGCCGGTCGCCAGTCCTTCGAGAACCTTCCTCGACTCCGCATCGGTCTGGAACCGGCTGAGCTGCGCCATGTGGACGGGGAAGCCAGCGAACCGCGAGGCAAAGGTCTGATGGTGCTGGCTGACCAGCAGCGTTGTCGGCACCAAGACCGCCACCTGCTTGCCGTCCTGGATGGCTTTGAAGGCCGCCCTGACCGCGATCTCAGTCTTGCCGAAACCCACATCGCCGCAGATCAGGCGGTCCATGGGGACGATCTTCTCCATGTCAGCCTTGACCTCATGGATGGCCGACAGCTGGTCAGGGGTCTCGACGTAGGAGAAGGCGTCCTCCAGCTCCCGCTGCCAGGGGGTGTCGGGCCCGAAGGCATGGCCCTTTGTGGCCTGCCGGGCCGCATAGAGCTTGATGAGCTCCGACGAGATCTCCTTCACCGCCTTGCGGGCGCGGCTCTTGCGCCTGGCCCAGTCAGCGCCACCCATCTTGTCGAGTGCCGGGGCCTCCGAGCCGACGTAGCGTGTCAGCTGGTCCAGCTGATCCATCGGCACGAACAGCCGGTCGCCGGGATGCCCCCGCTTGCTGGGGGCGTATTCGATCACCAGATAGTCACGCGCTGCTCCCTGAACGGTGCGCTGCACCAGCTCCACGAACCGTCCGACGCCATGGACCTCGTGGACGACAGGGTCCCCGGCCTTGAGCTCAAGCGGCTGGATGGTGTTGCGGCGACGGGTGGGGAGCTTCCGCTGCCCCCGCTCAGCCACCTGCTGCCCGGACAGCTCCACAGCCGTCAGCAGCTCCAGCCTGCCGGGCACAGAGCGCCAGCCACGGCGGAAGGCCCCGACAACGACATGCGCCGTGCCGGGCTGGGGCTCCTCCTCCAGGTCGGAGGAGGCGGCGGTGATGCCATGCTCACCCAGCAGCTCGGTCATGCGTGACGCCAGGCCACGGCCCTCCACGCCGATCACGATCCGCCAGCCGTCGGCCATGCGGGAGCGGATGTGGGTGACGGCGGCCTCCACGTCACCCCGGAAATCGTCGGTGGGGGTGATGCCGAGCCTGCGGGAATGCACTGAGTCCGCATCAAGGTTGGCATCTGGGGCCTCATCTGCGGAGAAGGGGCTAAGGCCCCACCACTTGTGACCGAGCCTCAGAGCATGCTCTCGAACATCGCCCAACGCCCAATAGGAGGAGGCCCCAAGATCAATGGGCGAGGCGCCTCCGCTGGCGGCGGCAGCCCAGCTGGCGGCCAGGAACTCCTGGCTGGTGGCCACCAGCTCGGCGGCTCGGGTCCGCACCATCTCGGGCGCGGACACCATGACAACGGACCTCGGGGGCAACACGTCGACTAGCAGCTCCAGGCCGTCCACGAGGGCCGGGATGAGCGCCTCCATGCCCTCAACGGCCTGCCCCTCAGCCAGCCGGGACAGTATGTCCCCCAGCTGGGGATGCTCCGCCTGGAGCGCTTTGGCGCGGGCACGGACCTCTGGGCTGAGCAGCAGTTCCCGGCAGGGCTCTGCGACAACCGCATCCAGCTGCTCCCCCGTTGAGCGTTGATCCGCGACGGAGAAGGGCCGGATCTCGGTGACCTCGTCGCCGAAGAAGTCGATGCGCACAGGGTGCTCCGCAGTGGGGGGAAAGACATCGACGATGCCGCCACGCACTGCAAACTCCCCCCGACGCTCCACCAGGTCCACGCGGTTGTAGGCGGCAGCGACCAGTGCGGCCAGCAGATCCGTGAGGCCACGCTCCTCCCCCACCCTGACGGTGACGGGCTGCATGGCCGCCAGGTCCCTGACCTGGGGCTGCAGCAGCGAGCGGACAGGAGCCACCACCACCTGCGGCGGCGTCTCGGAGGTCAGACGGCGCAGCACCGCGAGGCGTTTGCCGACGGTGTCGGCGCGAGGCGAGAGCCGCTCGTGGGGCAGGGTCTCCCAGGCCGGGTAGTAGGCCACCTGTTCCGCCCCCAACAGGTCCGCAAGCTCCGCGGTGAGGGCCTCAGCCTCCCTGAAGGTGGATGCCACCAGCAGCACCGTGCGTCCAGACTCAGCCGCGACCAGCGCCGCCGCCTCGTCCTGCTTCAGCACCACGATCTGGTCGAGCGTCGGCAGGAAATCCCCCGGCGCGTCGTTGGCCCGCGCCTGCGCCCAGATGCCCTGCGCGAGGCTCGTCAGCCGCGCCATCTCGGTGGCGAGATCGGCCGGGATGTCGACGTCCCGCCCGGCCGCGGCGAGATCGG
>CAKZJI010000381.1 GCA_936941515.1 uncultured Propionibacteriaceae bacterium | reverse complement strand
GATCGCAGGCCAGAGCCATGGCGATCACCACGCGCTGCCGCATCCCTCCGGACAACTCGTGCGGATACTGCTTGACCCGCCGCTCCGCGTTCGGGATGCCGACGGCGTTGAGGAGATCAATGGCTCGCTGCCACGCCTCCATGCCATGCGCAACGTTGTGGACCTCCATGGACTCGGTCAGCTGCTCACCGATCTTGATCACCGGGTTGAGTGCGGTCATCGGCTCCTGGAAGACCATGGCGACGCGGTTGCCGCGCAACTGTCGCAGCTCCTTGTTGCCCAGCTTCGAGACGGCCTTGTCGGCGACGATGGTCTCACCGCTGATCGTGGCTGTCTTCGGCAGCAGGCCCAGCGCGGTGGTGGCGGTCACGGACTTGCCGGAGCCGGATTCACCCACCAGTGCGACGACCTCGCCAGGGTTGACCACCAACTCGATGCCCTTGACGGCATGAACCCGCCCGAACTCGGTGCGGAACCTGACGTCAAGTTCCTGAAACTGGAGAACCGGCTGCCTCTCGACCTCCACGGCCTCAGGGGTCTCATTGATCTCTGTGCTCATTTCCTGCTCCCCTCAGTCCATCTGCTGACGCGGGTCGAAGGCGTCACGCAGGCCGTCGCCGATGAAGTTGACGCACAGTGCGATGACGACGATGAAGATGCCCGGCCACCAGAACAGCCAGGGCCGCGTGGTCATGGCGCTCTCGTTCTGCGAGATCAGCAGGCCCAGCGATGTCTCTGGCGGGTGAACGCCGAAGCCCAGGTACGACAACGCGGTCTCCAGCAGGATTGCGGAGGCGATCAGCAAAGTCGAGTTCACCACGATGGTGCCGACGGCGTTGGGCAGGATGTGACGGAAGATGATCCGCCAATCGGAGGTTCCGATGGCCTTCGCGGCGTGCACGAATTCCCGTTCCCGCAGTGACAGCACCTCGCCGCGCACCAGCCGGGCCATGCCAGTCCACACCACGATGCCCAGCACAAAGGCCAGGATGTAGATGTTTGCACCGCTGATCATCCGGCCCAGAACAGCAGCCAGAACCAGCAGCGGAATGATGATGACCAGATCTGTGAGCCGCATCAGGAGCGTCTCGATCCAGCCCCGGAAATAGCCGGCGGCCGCCCCGACAACGGTGCCGATGGTGGTGGCGATCAGACCCACAGTGAAGGCGATGATGATCGACTTCTGGGCCCCACGCATCACCAGCGCAAAGTAGTCGTTTCCGATGGTGCTCTGCCCGAAGGGATGCTCACCGATCGTGAACGGCCACAGCTTCAGCGTCGGAGCTCCTCCCTCCAACGACGGGTAGAGGTCGGTGAAATTCTTGGACCACCACCCGGGGATCGGTCCGAAACCGATGGATGTGAAGGCCAGAAGGATGACGAACGCCAGCCCGGTCATCGCAACGATTGCGCCACGGTGGCGGAAGAAGCGTCGCCGCACGAGGGCACCCTGGGAATAGGAGCGGTCGCCCGCCTCGTCGAGGGACTCAAGGGTCTCCTCCACCTCGTAGCGCGCCGCCTCAGCGGTTTCCTTCTCACGGGTCTCGTCATCAGCCGTCTCAGGAGTCTCGGGCTCAGCTGTCTCGGGGGTCTCGTTCTCAGGCATCTTTTCCTCGGAATCGTGGGGGCTCATCGGGAGATCCTCGGGTCGAGGAAGGCGTAGGCCAGGTCGGCCAGCATGTTCATGACAACAGCCGCCGTGCCGACCACCACGAAGAAGGCCATGACGCGCGACGGGTCAAGCTCCAGCAGGCCCTCTCGGAACAGCGTGCCCATGCCCTTCCAGGCAAACACCGTCTCCGTCACAACGGCGCCGCCCAGCAGACCTGCGAAGTCATAGGCGACGATGGTCGCCAACGGGATCAGCGAGTTGCGCAGGGCATGCCGGGTGATGACCTTGCGTTCCGAGATGCCCTTGGAACGAGCGGTGCGGATGTAGTCCTGGTTCATGACCTCCAGCATGGAGGCCCGCGTGTAGCGGGTGTAGGAGGCGATGGAGATGAGGGTCAAGGCAGCTGTGGGCAGCAGCACTGCAGTCAGGCCATCAATGGTGAAGCCCCACCATGTGGTGTTGAGGTTCGGCGTCGAGGCGCCGATGGTCGGTATCGGACGGGGAACCACCTTCAAGTAGGCCGACCAGTTGCTCAGCAGCAGATCAGCCATGGCAGCCAGCGACGACAGCACCGCCGTGACCACGGTGGCGAACGTCGCCTGCCGTTTGGAGAAGCCTCCCAGGAACTGCCCCGCGACGACGGCCAGGACCACAGCCAGCACGAGCATCCCGAGCAGCAGCGGCAGGGAGGGGCTCTTCATCAGGATGCCGCGCACGCAGGCATAGCCGACAATCGAGACGCCCGCCGTGGCACCGACCGCATTGCGCACCCTATGGTTCTCGAATCCGCTGGTCATGACGATCACCAGTGCGGCAATGCCGGCCACCAACAGGATGTAGACGGGAATGCCGATGGCGGGGCGTCGGAACCACGTCACCGCGTTGAAATACGTCAGGATGGCGATGAAGCCGACGAACAGGGACCCCAAGGTGATCAGGCGGCGTTTCCACTCCCCTCCGACGATGGCGGCGATGACCAGAGCCAGCACCAGGGAGACGACGATGATCGTCGTGAAGTCGAGCTTGGCGGTCTGAATCCAGTCGTTGAACTGGATGGCGGCGTACTGCTTCAGCAGAATCGCCACCCAGAAAACGGGCAGCGAGAAGCACATGAAGGCCACCAGGGTCACGGCGTAGTCGAAGCCGCTGTACTGCCGGATGGCGGTGAGAATGCCCAGTGTGACGCCGACGACGATCGACAGGAGCGTGGCCAGCAGCACCATGCGCAGTGTGGTTCCCATCGCCGCCACCACCAGGCTGTTGACGGGCTGTCCTGAGATCGAGGTGCCGAGGTCGCACTGACCGATGAAGCACTTCGACACCCCCGCCAGCCAGTCGAAATAGCGCTCCATCAACGGCTTGTCCAGCCCCATGTTGATGATGCGCTGCCTGATCAGCGTGTCCCGGTTGGGGGAGTTAGACGCCCGCAGCTCCGCCAGCGGATCACCGGCGTTGGCCACCAGGACATACAGCAGGAGGGAGCCGAGCAGGAGGACCATCAGTGAGATCCCCAGGCGTTTGGCGATGTACTTGATCACAGGATTTCCTATTCGGGGTCAGGTCAGGCCAACTCCAGGCTGACCCATAGCGCCAGATAATAGACCACGCTCACTGGAGCGACCGCAGCCAGCAGGTGGCTTCGAGACGCTGCCGCGCAATCCCACAGCATGGGGCGGGTGACGTGAACGTCACCCGCCCCATGAGTGGCCTCGACCTGATCAGCCTAGCGGACGATCATTTGACCTGCCACTGATCCGCGTTCCAGGAGATGGTGTTCTGCGTGGATGTGCTTCGGACATTCGTGACCTTGCTGTTCCATGCCGCCAGACCTGGATGGGCGTAGAGCGGTATGTTGAACATGTCATCCCACAGCTGCTTCTCAATGATCTTCAGCTGCTCGCGCTGCTCGTTGGTGTCCAGGGTGGTAGTCAGCTTGCTCCATGCCTCATCGACCGTGGCGTTGGAGTACTTGCCGTAGTTCTGCGGCTTGCCCGTGACCTGGATGTTCTCACCCGAGGCGATCTGGCCAGAGCCAGACCATGCGAACAGCGCCACATCGTAGTCGCCATCCTTCAGCTCTTTCTCAAAGAACTTGTCGCTGGAGCTGTCCTTGACGTCAAAGCCCGCTTCCCGGCAGGACGATGCGATGGCGGAGACTGTCTCCTGGCGGCGCTGGTTGCCTGCCTTGTATCCGAGACGGACCGTGATCGGGGTGGAGATGCCGGACTGCTCAACAAGCTGCTTGGCTTTCGCGATGTCAACGTTGTCGTAACGGCCGTCATAGGCGGCGGAGGTGATGTCCTTGTATGCCGGCTCCTGGAAGGGGAAGGCCTCTCGGGCGTTCATCACCACAGTCTCGGAGTTGATCGGCTTGATCAGCGTGTCGACGATGGTCTGCCGCGGCACGCAGTAAGCGAAGGCCTCACGCAGGGCCTTGCCTCCCTGGGCGTCGGAGAAGACGTTGGTGTCGCGGAAGTTGAAGTCCAGGTGCTCCCACGTCTGCTCCGAGAATGTGGCGATAGTCGCTGACGCGCCGATGCCCTTGACCTGATCCAGGGTGTCCACGGTGGGGTGCGGGCGGATGACGTCCAGGTCGCCGTTCTGCAGGGACTGCGCCATCTGGGCGTCTGCGACGTAGGAGAAGACCAGGTTCCTGGTTCCAGCGGGGGTGCCCCAGTACTTGTCGTTGGCCTCCAGCGTCAGGGTGGTGTCCTTCCACCCGCCCTGCTTGACCTTGTAGGGACCGGAGGAGGGCATCAGGTCCTCACTCGGAAGCTGCCCCGGTTCGAAGACCCATCCGGTGTTCCAGAAGTCGGCGGCCTTCTTCACGGTTTCGACGTCCCGGTTCAAGATGGCCTGGGCCAGCGCCTCCGGTTCGAGACCCGCCTGCTTGGCCACGACGTGGGCGGGCAGCGGGTTGTTCATGATGATCTTGTAGTCCGGGTAGGTGCTCTCATACCGGAGCGTGAACTCCTTCGAACCCGCCTGCCCCTCGGGACCGTTGAGGACCTTCTCCGCAAATGTGCTGGAGACATGGTCGAACACAGGCTTCGCGTCGGGGTTCTGCTTGTTGAGCAGGCCAGGGGCCAGGAACTCGGGGTTCTGGGCCGCCCACTCCAGCAGGAAGTCGTTGATCGTGATGGGGGTGCCGTCCGACCAGGTGGCCTTGTCAGAGATGGTGTACTTCACCTCAAGCGGGTGCTGGTTGACCACCTCGTAGGTGCCGAATTCCTTGTTGTCGCAGATGGTGCCGTCGGCCCCGAAGTACACAAAGTTCGAGAACATCTGGTCGGCCACCACAGAGTTGTAGACGGAGTAGGTGCCTGAGGTGAGGTTGTTGTAGCCCGCCCACTGACCGGGGCCAGGGCTGTAGACGACCTGACCGTCCTTGGTCTCTGTGACTCCGTTGTCCTGGCGGCACGGATCCCCCGCGTCGATGCCCTTGATGACAGTCGCCTCACCACCACCGGCAGGCGTCTCCGCCTCGTCACCGCTGGTGCAGGCGCTGAGCAGCAGAGCTCCGCCCAACAGCGCAGCCAGGGCCGTCTTGGTTCCCCTGAACTTCATACTCTCTCCTTGTCGCTCACCGACATGAGATCCCACTACGGGACCAGTACGCATCGGACCATAGCCGTACCCGGGTCCGTTGAGAACCCCAGTGTCTTATTGTGAGACGGATTGTTACTCATCTGAGACCCACGATCCCTCAGAAAATACAGGCAGAAGATGTGCTCACACGACGATTCGGGTCACGGGCAGGCCAGGGGACGCTGAGAAGCCGAGGGATGAGGGAGCCAGTCCGGCCCGCACAGCAGTCAGCCCCACCGCCGCGATCATGGCGCCGTTGTCGGTGCACAGCGCGGGGCGCGGGCGGCGCACCTCAAGGCCACGTTCCGCAGCAGAACGCTCCAGCAACCCACGCAGCCGCGAGTTGGCGGCCACTCCCCCTCCAAGCAGGATGGTGTCCACACCGGTGTGCCCAGCCGCATCGAGAGTCTTGGACACCAGAACGTCCACCACAGCCTCCTGAAAAGAGGCGCAGACATCGGCCACTGGAACCTCCCTGCCCTCCAGTCGGGCGGTCTCCACCCAGCGGGCGACTGCGGTCTTCAGACCGGAGAAGGAGAAGTCAAAACGATGCCTCTCCAGGTCATGTCGGGCGGTCAGGCCCCGGGGGAAGCGGATGGTCTCCGGGTTCCCGTCTGCGGCAGCCTGATCGATCACGGGTCCTCCAGGGTAGGGAAGGTCCAGCAGCCGGGCCACCTTGTCGTAGGCTTCGCCAGCGGCGTCGTCGATGGTGGACCCCAGCTCCCGGATGTCGCGGGCCAGGTCGGTGACGTGCAACAGCGACGTGTGACCTCCCGAGACCAGCAGCGCCAGCGCGGGCATG
>CAKZJI010000380.1 GCA_936941515.1 uncultured Propionibacteriaceae bacterium | reverse complement strand
TCGGGGAGGTCTACCCCCCCGGGTCAACGTTCAAGCTGATCACGGCTGCAGCGGCCCTGGAGTCGGGGCATCAGCCGTCGACGAAGGTCTCGTCGCCCACGACCTACCAGCTTCCGAACTCCACCCACACGGTGGGGAACTCGACGAACTGCGGTGGCACGGAGATCACGCTGGAGCATGCGCTTGCGGTCTCCTGCAACACCTCCTTCGCGAAGCTCGGGGTGGAGCTGGGCAGGGACAAGATGCAGGACATGGCCCAGCGTTTCGGCTTCAACTCCACGCCGGGGATCGATCTGCCCGCCAATGAGTCGCGGTATCCGAAGGACATCGACGCCTCCCAGCTGGCGCTGTCGTCCATCGGGCAGTACGAGGTGGCGGCGACTCCGCTGCAGATGCTGATGGTGACCTCGGCCATCGCCAACGACGGGGCCCTGATGCAGCCGCATCTGGTCAAGGAGGTCACCGGAAGCGATCTGAAGGTGATCCAGACGATCTGGCCCTCTGAGGTGAACCGGCCCATCAGTCAGGGCACCGCGCAGCAGCTGCAGCAGATGATGCAGACGGTGGTCACGGACGGCACCGGGACGTCGGCCGGCATCAGAGGGCTCACCATCGGCGGCAAGACCGGTACCGCCCAGTCGGACCCGAAACGGCCACCGTACGCTTGGTTCGTGGGTTATGCCAAAGAGCCGCACGTCGCGGTAGCGGTCTTCGTCCAGAGCACCAGCATGGAGCGCGACGACATCTCCGGTGGACGTGTCGCAGCCCCTGTTTTCCGGGCAATCATTGAGGCGGTCAGATGAGCACGGGCATAATCATGGGCCCATGGTCCACAATGGTTCCCGATCAATCGAAAGGACCTCTGCGATGAGTGAGCGCGGCACCCTTCTGGGGGGGCGTTATGAGCTCGACCAGATCATCGGTCGTGGGGGCATGGCCGAGGTGTGGCGGGCCCGTGACGTGCGGCTGAACCGCGATGTGGCGGTGAAGCGGTTGCGCATCGACCTGGCCAGCGATCCGACATTCCAGGCACGTTTCCGCCGTGAGGCCCAGTCTGCCGCGGGCCTGAACCACCCCAACATCGTCGCTGTCTACGACACCGGCGAGGAGCGGGACACCAAGTCCGACGTCATGATCCCGTTCATCATCATGGAGCTGGTGGAGGGCGTCACCCTGCGTGAGGTGCTGCGGGACGGCCGCAAGATCGTTCCGGAGCGGGCGCTGGAGTTCACAGCCGGGGTGCTGGATGCGCTGGCCTACAGCCACCGCGCGGGCATCATCCACCGTGACATCAAGCCCGCGAACGTCATGCTGACCCCATCGGGCACGGTGAAGGTGATGGACTTCGGCATCGCGCGGGCCGTCGCCGACACCTCTGCGACGATGACCCAGACGGCCGCCGTCATCGGCACCGCCCAATACCTCTCCCCCGAGCAGGCCCGCGGCGAGAAGGTCGACAATCGCTCCGACCTGTACTCGGTGGGCTGCCTGCTGTACGAGCTGCTGTGCTCCGAGCCCCCGTTCAAGGGCGACTCGCCCGTGTCCGTCGCCTACCAGCATGTCCGGGAAGCCCCGATACCCCCGAGTCACCGCGACCCCGAGGTGACTCCCCCCATGGACGCCATCACGCTGAAGGCGCTGGCGAAGTCCCCGGATGCCCGCTATCAGGATGCCCGCGAGTTCCGTGAGGACATCATGCGCTGCCTGAACGGCCAGCCTGTGATGGCGAGCTTCTCGTCGCCGGCGGATGTGTCGACGAGGGTGATGCCGGCCTCTCCGAACGGGGCCCGTCGCGCCGCCCCCACCGAACTGATGGAGCCGCCGCTGAGCGCAGCCGAGGCCACCTCCCCCGGCGGGGTCATGACCGCGGTGGAGGACGAGGAGGAGCAGCCCAAGAAGAAACGCACCGGCTTGATCGTGCTCCTGTCAACCATGGGTGTTCTCCTGCTCGCCGGGATCATCTGGGCGGTGAGCCTGCTGAATGCGCGCCCCCCGGAGATCCAGAAGGTGGCGGTGCCGACGGTGGTGGGGCAGGCGCAGGCGGATGCCGAGGTCGGCATCCTCGGTGACGTTCCACGCGTCCCAGCCGTGGAGTTCGCGCAGGACGCCGGTGCGAAAATGCGTCGAGGTGCCCCCGAGGGGAATCGGCACGCGCCAGGAGGCGAGGGCCGGGATCAGGACGTCGAAGAGGGCGGCGTACTCGATGGCGAAGCAGCGCGTCAGGCGTCCGTCGTCCATGTTGTCGATGACGAGGCGGCCCTGGAGGCAGGCCGTGATGCGGGAGGCGCGGGCGAAGCGGGTGGCCGCCGCGCGCCAGTCGGTGAGCATCGCATCGCCGGAGCGGACCTGGTTCAGCATGTCGGTGTCGGAGCCGAGCTGGTTGTTCGGGAAGATCTGGATGACGACCTTGCCATTGGTCT
>CAKZJI010000379.1 GCA_936941515.1 uncultured Propionibacteriaceae bacterium | reverse complement strand
ACGCAACTGGCGCAGCGGCGAACAGGCTCTCCGGTGCAGTCTATCGGCGTCATTGTCGGGGCATCGGAACAGCGTCAACGCAAGAACCCGACCCCCCCTACCGATCTGACCGCCCGCGCAATGCGCAAGCGCGGTGCTTACGACCAGGCGGCGCTCTTGCTCGATCAGCAGGCCCTACGGGAAAGCAGCCCCGAACGAGCCGCAATGGCGCGGGAGGCCGCTCTGGCGGCCAAGGAACTGTCCGTCAGTAATCAGATTGAGTTTGACTTCTTCGGAGGAGGCAACGTGTCCATTGCATTCCAGTATCAGGACGCCGTGACCGAACGTCTGTTTACGGCGGCGAAGACTACGGCACAGGCCTTCCACGCGCAGGCGGTGCTCTGGCAGATCACCCGCAACCTCGGTTGGCAGTCCTACGAATGCACCAAGACCGCTGCCGACCTGTGTGAAGTAATGCGAACCGACAAGGCCCAGATGGCTCGCGCCTTGGACCTTTTGGAGCAGGTGGGAGCTATTAGACGGATGAAGCGCGGACGGGTGAAGATCATCACCGTGACGCCGGAAGGGGCGTTCCGGGGCAACGTGAACAGCCACGCGCAAGCTGTTGAACGCTACAAGCTGGACGTGATTGAGGGCGGTAAGTCCGACCAGACCCCCGAGTAGCCGACCGGTCGGCTACCGGTTCCGGAAACCGATACCGACCACCCTGCCGACCGGCCCCGACCACCCAAGGAACCACCGTGCCGCTGACGCTGAACCAGGCTGCCAAGACCTGCGGCCGCTCCAAGTCTACCCTTCTGAATGCCATCAATAGTGGGCGCATGAGCGCGCCCAAGGATGATCGGGGTCGCTACGCCATCGACCCGGCAGAGTTGCACCGTGCGTTTTCCTTCCAAGCTCCTGACCGGTCGGCCGACCGGTTCCCGGAACCGCAACCGACCGCCCTTGGGAACCGCCCGACCGCCCTGGCCGACCGGGGCCTGGAACGCGAGGTCGAGTTGCTGCGCGAGATGCTGGCCAAAGCCGAGGCCAATGCCGATCACTGGCGCATCTTGGCCGAGCGTCAGCAGGCGCTCCTTCGAGACGCCGGTGAGATCGGCCGTCTTTTCCAGGGTGTAGTCGCTCACCATCCTGGAATAGGCTTCGAGGTCCGACGGCTGCGAGACCGCGGCCTCGTTGGCATGGGCCGCGCGCTGCTCGTCACCTTGCCCGAAGCGGAGCGCGAGGAGCATGTGCTCGCCGCCGTCGAGAACCCCGCTGACATCTGTGTGATCTCGGGCCGCACGTACGGTCACCGTGCCGTGCACAAGTTCGCCGCTAACACGGGCGCCACGGCGATCGCTGGCCGTTTCACGCCCGGTTCGTTCACCAACTACATCACGCGCTCGTTCAAGGAGCCCCGTGTGATTGTGGTGACTGACCCCCGTGTGGACCACCAGGCCATCCGCGAGTCGGCCTACGTCAACATCCCCGTGATTGCTTTGTGTGACACGGACGCTCCTCTGCGCCACGTCGACATTGCCATCCCTGGTAACAACAAGGGTCGCCACTCGATCGGTCTCCTCTGGTGGCTGCTCTGCCGTGAGTTCCTGCGCCTCCGTGGCATCGTGCCCCGCACGCCCAACGGCTGGAACGTCATGGTCGACATGTTCTTCTACCGCGACCCTGAGGAGATTGAGCGTGAGCAGGCCGAGGCCGCGCTGGCCAAGCAGGCCGCTGCTGCCAGCGCTGTGCAGGAGTCGACGATTGAGCAGGTCGACTTTGCCATTGAGGGCGCCGGCGCTGGTGGTGTGAACCCCTCGGTCGCTGCCAACCTCTCGGCTGGTGGCGAGCAGGTCGACTGGAGCGCCGACGCCGCCCAGGACTGGGCTGCTGACACGGGCGCCGCTCCCGCCGCCACCTCGAGCTGGGACTAAGTCTCGCTTGGTATACATGTCTCCAAAATAACGCGTTGTCTGGCCTCTTGCGTTCGGCTCCGTGTGGAGAATCTCCCACTGGCGGGAGATGCGTAAGAGCCCATATTCCGAGAGCCTTAGATTCATAGAAGGACTGCCAGTGCAACAAAATGTGGAGGTACGCGTCATGTCTCGAAAGAGGGCGTTTGATGACGATGACGAGCCGACGGACGTGGCGCCCAGGCGTCGCCAAGCGTTTGTAGAAGAGTTGAAGAGCTCAAAAGGACCACCGACAGTCAAGCCCACCGCGAGTCCAGCACCTGAGCCGCCCTCGCGCCCACGCCACGCATCTCCTATACCTGTGCGACACCGCTCGAACGACGAGAATCCCATGTGCTCCACTGACTCGGAGGAAGTAGGAGAGATCGTGGAAGGGCTATCCCTGCTTACTTCTCGCCGTCTCGAATCCATGCTTTCCCGCCTTACACTGCGGCGTGAGCGTATCGCAAGATGCATGAAACTCGCCCTGGACCATGCCAAGGCGGCAGAGGCTGTCGCTGACAAAATAGCCCGAGCCATGCTCGAGGCTCCGATACCCCGCAAGCTCGCCATCCTCTACGCCATGTCTGATATTCTGTATAATACATCAGCACGCGTTCCATGTGCCTGGATGTACCGGAACGCTTTTGAGCCATGGCTCACCACGCTCTTTGCCCATTGGGGCGACGTTCTACGACGCACCCAAAGCCCCGAGCTCGAGCGCAACATACACA
>CAKZJI010000378.1 GCA_936941515.1 uncultured Propionibacteriaceae bacterium | reverse complement strand
GTGCCGGCGGGCGCCTCCGCAACGGTGATGACCTATGCGCAGATGCTCGACTTCCTGGGTGCGATCACGACGGCGGGGTTTGCCATCACGGTGGGTGCGCGGGTGTTGGCGGGTGAGGAGCAGGACCGCACGCTGCAGCTGCTGCTCAGCCATCCCGTCTCCCGGCTGGGAGTCGGACTAGCCAAGGCCGGGGTGCTGGTCCTGGCGGTCGGTGTCACGTCGCTGGGGCTGTGGGGCGCAGCTCAGGTGGCGGCGCTGCCCTTCGGCCTCACCCTCGGCGACGCCCACCTGGGGGAGCTGTGCCTGGCGCTGGGTGCGAATGCCCTGCTGTGCGGGGCCGTCGCATTCGCCGTCGGGGGCGCGACGGGTGGTCGTGGCCTGGCCGCGGGGGTCGCCTCGGTGGTGCTGGGCTTCGGCTGGCTGTTCGCAGGCCTGCTGCCCCAGTGGTCGCAGACCCGTGATCTGGCATGGTTCATCCCCTGGCATTGGTACAGCGAGCCGGTGGTGTTGGTGAACGGCCTTGACGGCGGTTGCCTGGCGTTGATGCTGGGGGCGTCGGCGGTGCTGCTGGCGGTTGGAGTCGCCGGTTTCCTGGTCCGTGATCTGCGCGGCACGCCTCTGCGCCTTCATTGGCCCCTCTGGATGCGGGGGCCAGCGGGAGCGTCTCCCCGTCGCCTGGGCTGGAGCCGGGCGACGACCCGCTCCCGGGGTCACGGGCTTATCGGGCTCGCCGTCTCCCGCCATTTCGGCCTGCTGCTGGTGTTGGGCGTGCTGATGTTCGGTGTCATGGGGGTGTCGATGGGGCCGCTGTACAAGCAGATGGCGCCACAGTTGGCGGCCGCCTCCCAGGCAATGCCTCCTGAGCTCCTGCAAGTGTGGGGCGCCACCGACCTGGCCTCCCCCGCCGGGTTCTACTGGGGCGAGACCATGAGCCTGACAGCTCCTGTCGTCGTCATCCTGACCGGTGCAGCCGTCGCCGCGGCACTGGGCCGCGACGAACAGTCGGGACGACTTGCCCTGACACTGTCCACTGGGGTGTCTCGGCACCGGGTTCTGGCGAGTGTCATCACGGCTCAGGCAGCGCTGGTGACCCTCGTCTCCGCGCTGACGGGGTTCGGGATCTGGGCTGGGGCGCTGCTGGGCGATGTCGACCTGACAGTGGGGAATATCGCGGGGGCCACGCTGCACCTGCTGGCGCTGGGACTGCTCGTCAGCGCGACGGCGACGCTGGCGGTGGCCACCGCGGGAACCCCGTCGGCCGCAGCCTGGACGGCGACCGGGGTGGGCCTGGTCAGCTACTTCATCAACGTGACGCTGCCCATGAACCCCAGCCTCGCCAGCTGGGCCAAGATCTCCCCGTTCCACTGGTACGGAGCCTCCCACCCCCTGGAGAACGGCCCAGACTGGGGCGGCGTCGCAATCCTGTTGACGGGGACGGCAGTGGCGTCGGCCCTGTCCTTCCCGGTGTTCGCCAGACGCGACCTGCGGGTGTGAATACTCAAAGATCCTTCCCTGTCGGAAGACCGCGCTGACGAACGGGGAAACCTCCTGCCGCCTCAACACAACACGCATGGATGCCCCAACCCCAAGCTTCACTCCGTCGGCATGATGGCCTCACTGCCTGAACATCGGAGGCAAGTGTGATTACTATGAGGACATGACGAGTTGTCCTTTGCTGGTGGGGACATCCTGAGTCCTTCATTGATCGAGGTCGATGAGAGGTAGGACTCCTTCACCCGGCAGAGTCCCGACAGGAAACGGAGGCGTCATGACCAAGCTGATCCGCGTGTTGATCGCTGGTGATGACCTGTTCGCCCAAGAAAGCCTCGCGACACTCATCGACGCCAGCAACGATCTGACCTGTGTCGGGCAGGTCTCTACCGAAGATGAGGCAGCCGAGTTCATCGATGAAGGTGGGGTGGACGTCGTCATCCTGGATGCGGACACACCTGGAATGCAGGGATTGGAGATCTCTCGTCGCGCTCTGGCGCAGCATCCGGATGTTCGCATCCTGATGCTGACATCGCATGAATGCGGCCATGTTGTCGATGATGCTGTGCAGCTCGGGGTGTCAGGGCTCCTCCAGAAGAAGACGACCCGGGCGACGGTGATCCTGGACACAGTGCGGATGGTGCACACAGGCATGATTGTGTTCTCCCCGGAGCCGATGGAGGCGCTGCGCTGCCATCAGCATGCAGAACCAGCTCTTCACGGTGACCTGCCCGAACTCAGCACGCGGGAGGCAGAGGTGCTCAACGCTGTATGCGGCGGGCTGACGAACACCGAGGCGGCACACCAGCTGTACCTGTCCGAATCGAGCATCAAGGCATATGTGACCAGTTTGATGAGGAAGTTCAACGTGAGCACGCGCGTCAAGCTGCTGCTGAAGGCACGCAGACTCGGCTTCCATCAGTTCACTTCTTCAGAGTGAGGAACCGGCGCAACCACATCAGGATCGCCCCGGCCGGGCCTGCAACCTCAGTCTCTTTTCAGGCTCAGGAATCGGCCGTCGCACGTTGCACGAACAGAGTCAGCACGACGGCCCCGGCCGCGGCCAGAAGGGCAGCGATGACCACGGAGAGGATGGACACGTCTCCCGCCACCATGCGAACCGGCATGACCATGGTGCTGACAATCGGAATGTAGGAGAGGATCGCCTGCGGCAGTCCCTGCAGATAGATGGCGACAAACCACACCCCCATCAGCACGAGATTGAGCGGGAGGGATGCGTCACGCAACGCATCCATGTCGCGGGACCGCAGCCCGATCAACGCCCATAGGAGGCAGACGTTGAGATAGCCGAGGACAAACATTGGAATGTAGGCAACGAGAACGCCGGATCCCAGGGACTCCAGAAGACCGCTGGGCAGTGCACGCCGCAGCAGAACCAATGCCGCGAGTAGCGCAATCATCTGAACCATTGAGATGACAACGTTTGCAATTAACTTTCCAAGCGTAAGCGCACGCAGCGACATCAGCTGTCGGAGGGTGTCATACACCCCCAGCTTCTTGTCCTCGACGATGCTGATGGCCAACTGCTGTCCGACCATCAAACCCGCGAACAGAAACCCGCATCCGAGCGCGGCGGCGAAGAGCTGCCTGGTGATCGTACTTTGATCTTTAACGCTGTCCGCCGCAACAGTGACGTGTACTTGATCACTGTTGACCCCTTGATCCACAGCCATCCAGCGCCACACCGTCGCATAGGCCACCTGGGTTCCCAAGCCTGCAATCGAATCCGGAATCGTGACCATGACAGTGGGTGTCGGCCCCGAACCTGCCAGGGTGATCTGCGCGCGAAGCATCCCATCGGATGCTGAGGCCCCCTGGGTCACCGGTTCACAGGCAGCCGCCACCCCTGAGCTCACCCAGTCGGAGCACAGGGACTGCGCCAGCGGCAGGACTGCCGATTCTGCTTCAACCACGATGCTCTTGTCGCTCTTCGAGGTTTGCAGGTACTGGAATCCCGCCACTGCCGCCACCAGCGCCAGTGAGCCGATCATGGCGACGATGAAGCTGCGGTTTACGATCTTTCTGAGGATCTCTCGCCTGGCCACGAGGAGGCACTGAATCCAAGTGAGCGGCACGTCACTCCTCCCCTCGTGCACGGCGGGCACACATGTCGTAGAACTCACGCATTCGGGTGCGATTCTTCTGGGTCAGTGCCGAAATGCCTCCCCATGACACGGAATGCGCTAACTCCGCTCTGACCTCATGGGTGTCAGGCATCGTCGTGATGGTCCCGTCTGGCATGGTCACCTCCCATTCGCGACTCCCTGCATGTGCACCCAAAGTCGTCGATTCGGCATGTCCCTCATGGATCACTGTCACTCGGTCACACAGCCGCTCCAAAACATCAAGCTGATGTGAGGAGAGAACCACTGCGACCCCGTCTTCTTTGAGGCTTTTGAGAAGGTCGGACAGCGCATCCACTCCCTCCACATCCAGACCGGAGAAGGGTTCATCCCAGAGCACGCAATGCTGGGCGCACGCCAAGGCTGCGGCTATTTGGACTCGTTGCTGGTTTCCCAGTGATAGCTCTCCCACCCGGCGCTGCGCGAGGCGTTCCAGCCCGAGGGAGGAGATGGTCTCTCTGACAGCCTCGTGGTAGCGAGCGCGAGGTTTGCGCAGCCGAGCGTAGAACTCCACGGTCTGACGGACGGTGTCTTGGGGATACAGTCCGCGCTCCTCTGGCATGAAGCTGAAGGACCGCTGTGCTTTATTCGTCAGGGGAGCATCATCCCATGAGATGGAGCCCGCGTCCGGTTGAGTGAGTCCGACGACGCAACGAAGCAGGGTCGACTTTCCCGCCCCGTTGGGGCCCACCAAGGCGGTGATCTCACCCCTGGGTGCCCATAGATGCACTCCCCCAAGCGCCTTAACATCCCCGTACGACTTCTCAAGGCCTTCGCACTGCAGGCCGCCGCCAGGCGGGGCAGCACGTCGCGCATGGCATGTCACCGCTCTGCTGAATCTGCTGCCTGAGCTTCCTCCCTGCTTCGTCGACGAGCGCGCGCCGCGATGAAACTGGCCGAAACCAACGCCGCTAGGACACAGGCAACGGTGAGAGGTTGTCTCAACGAGGGGGGCGCGTAGAAGCCACTCACCAAACCCAAGCCCGTGAAGAGCATCACGAAACAAACTATCAGGAGCTTAGCCCTGCCTGAGAGATTGCCAGCCATCAGCCGTTCCCCTTTCCTGCCATCACGATACGGTTGTCAACATTTGAAGAGTCTGAAGACGCCTGGCGATGCTCCCTGCACGAGTCACATACCCCAAGCAGATCAACGCCATTCACTTGAGGAAGGTGTTCGGTCTCAAACCAGCGCTCATACCAACGACATTTCACACCGTTCTGGTAAACGAGGCTCATAGCTTTGCTTGGGCATCCCTGACAGAAGTTAAAGTACTCACACTCAAGGCATTCCACCCCTCCAGGCCTAGGAGCATTGGCTAGTTGGAAAGATCTGGGACCGCTGAAAATTTCATGATAATCATCTGTCAGAAGATTTCCCAACCGACCTAGGGAGTCACCAAAATTGCAGGGGCGCACACCAGCATCCACACCCACAGCAACAGTGCGATGACCTGCACCACAGTTCCGAATTTGCTCCACCCCTCCAGCAGCTTTAGGAGCACCCGCCTGCGTGATTCCGGGGCCACTATAACCTGCCTTCTTGAGTTCTTCCTCAAGACGTCTTGAAGTCCCAGCAGAGGCGAGAGCAGAATCAGTGACATTACAGCCACGCCCGAAGGGAGCAACTGGAGAGAACGCATGTAGGGCCGGAGCCAATGCTCGCCCCAGCGACACGAGTTCAGGCACTTCACTCAGAGTACTCTCGGAAACACTCGTAGCAATACGCGTTGGCTTACCCGCCTCTGTGCAAATCCGGACCGCCTCAACAGCCCTTCGAAAAGAATGCCTATGTTTACGAAACAAGTCGTGCGTACCTTCTGTTCCATCAATACTGACTTGAACCGCAACATTATTGTGCCCCAAAACAGCTTCCCGAACCCTTCCCGGAGCCCCCAGTAGATATCCATTAGTGAGCACACTCACTAGGCTGAATTTCGAGCAGGCCAAAAACAGTGAGGCTTATTCATGGGGTGTAAGCGAAGATGAGTCCGGTGACGGCTTGTATTGTG
>CAKZJI010000377.1 GCA_936941515.1 uncultured Propionibacteriaceae bacterium | reverse complement strand
CCGCAAGGCCAACAAGATCTCCGACGACCTCGGCACCGCCGTCAACGTCATGCAGATGGTCTTTGGCAACCGTGGTGACGACTCCGCCACCGGCGTGTGCTTCACCCGCAACCCCTCCACCGGCGCCCAGGAGCTCTACGGCGAGTTCCTCGTCAACGCCCAGGGCGAGGACGTGGTGGCCGGCATCCGCACCCCGAGGCCACTCGCGGAGATGAAGGAGGTCCTTCCCGAGGCCTATGAGCAGCTGATTGCGACTATGCGCAAGATGGAGGCCCACTATCGCGACATGCAGGATATGGAGTTCACCATCGAGAACGGAAAGCTCTTCCTGCTCCAGACCCGCAATGGCAAACGCACCGCCGCCGCCGCACTGAAGGTGGCCTCAGACCTCGTTGATGAGGGCGTCATCACCAAGGAGGAGGCGCTGCTGCGCATCGAACCCGATCAGCTGGACCAGCTTTTGCATCCCGCCATCGACCCGAAACACGGCAGAACCCCCATCGCGAAGGGGCTTCCCGCCTCTCCCGGAGCTGCTGTCGGCGAAGTGGTCTTCGACGCTGACACCGCCGCGGAGCGTGGCGGTCGGGGGGAGCCGGTGGTGCTGGTGCGCTACGAGACCACCCCCGACGACATCCATGGCGTCATCGTCGCCCAGGGCGTGCTGACCGCTCACGGCGGCATGACCTCCCACGCGGCCGTGGTGGCGCGTGGGATGGGCAAACCCTGCGTGGCGGGGGCCGCCGGAATCCACATCGACGTGAAGGCGAAGACCCTCACCGTCGATGGCCGGGTGATCGCCGAGGGCGAGACCATCACCCTCGACGGATCGACGGGCGATGTGTTCGGTGAGGCTCTAGAGCTGATTCCGCCGCGCATCAACGAGGACTTCCAACGGGTGGTCACCTGGGCCGACGAGGTGCGGCAGCTGGGCGTTCGCGCCAACGCCGACAACTTCGAAGACGCATCCAAGGCCCGGGAGCTGGGAGCCGAAGGCATCGGGTTGTGCCGTACCGAGCACATGTTCATGGCAGCTGATCGTCTGCCCGCCGTGCGTCGCATGATCCTGGCTGAGACCCGCGACGCCCGAGCCGATGCCCTGGCGGAGATCCTGCCGATGCAGCAGGCCGACTTCGAGAGCATCTTCACAGCCATGAAGGGGCTGCCCGTGACGGTGCGGTTGCTGGACCCACCGCTGCACGAGTTCCTGCCGAACCTGGTGGAGCAGTCCCTCCTGGTGCAGCGCCTGGAACTGACAGGTGGAGATGCCGCTGAGTTGGAGGCCGCGCGCGGCACTTTGGCCCAGGTCAAGCGGCTGCACGAGCTGAACCCGATGCTCGGCACCCGAGGCTGCCGTCTGGCGATGCTGTACCCGGAGATCCCGGAGATGCAGACCCGCGCCATCATCCGGGCCGCCCTGGCTGTGCTGGACCGTGAGGGCGAGACCGTCGGGGTGGAGATCATGATCCCGCTCGTCGCACTGTCGAAGGAGCTGCAGGTGCAGCGAGAGATCGTCGAGCGGACCGTCGCCGAGGAACTTGCTGCCGCGGGACGTCAACTGGAGGTGACTGTTGGGACGATGATTGAGCTGCCGCGTGCCGCGCTGGTTGCCGACCAGATCGCCCAGCATGCGGACTTCTTCAGCTTCGGTACGAACGACCTCACCCAGACCGGCATCGGCATCAGTCGCGATGACGCTGAGAACGGCTTCCTGACCCAGTACGTGATGGAGCATGTGCTGGAGCGCAACCCGTTCGAGTCCATCGACGTTGATGGCGTCGGACAGCTGGTGGAGATCGGCGTCACTAAGGGACGTAGCGTCAAACCCAGCCTCAAGACGGGGGTCTGCGGTGAGCACGGTGGAGACCCGGATTCCGTGGAGTTCTTCCAGTCGGTGGGTCTGAACTATGTCTCCTGCTCCCCGTACCGGGTGCCGATCGCCCGCTTCGCAGCCGCCAAGGCCGTGCTGAAGCAAGCCTGAGATCCCTTGTGCAGGTGTGTGGTCCCGTTAATCTGTGTCACGGGACCACACACGCCTCACAGGGTCCAGGCCTCCAACTGGTGGCTGCGCTCCCAGAACAACTCCTCGTAGCGGGTGGCGTCGGCGAAGACGCTGAGCATCTGGGCGCGGGTGGCCTCGTCGGCGGTCTCAGCGGCCTCGTCGAGCAACTCAATCGCCCGCGCGGTGGTCTGCTGGAAAGCCGGGTCGGCGTAGGCGGCCACCCATGAGCCGTACGGATGATCCGAAACCGCCGCTGCCCGGGCCGCCAAGTCCAACCCCACCTGGGCGTAAACCCAGTAGCAGGGCAGCACTGCCGCCACCCCGATGGGGTAGGGCTCATAGGCCACCGCGGTCTGGATGAAGTTCACATAGCCGCGGGTCGTCGGTGACGGGGCGGCGGCATGTGGGGTGCCCTTCAGCAGCGGGTCGTTCAACAGCGCGTCATGCATCAGCACCTCGCCCTCAACCGCCTCGCTGGCGCTGGTGGCCCAGAACGCCCGCGCCCTGGCGTGCGGGGCCCGGGCTGCGAGCTGCGCCAATGCGCGGGAGTAGCCGCGCAGATAGAAGTCGTCCTGCACGATGTACTCGACGAACCGGCGTGCCTCAAGGGAGCCGTCGGCCAACTCGACCAGCAGCGGCAGCTGGTCGATGCGCTCCCGGATGGGGGCGATGCGCTGCCAGGCGGCAGCGGAGAAGTCGCGGGTGACCCAGGTCATGATGCTCCTCGAACAAGATGGTTCACTGGCCCGTGGCCGGATTCGGGGTGACGGGAGAGCTGCCATTCGGCGCCGCCGACGATGGCGCGATGCAGGTAGTCGCGAGCGGTTCTGAGTGCCTCCAGGCTGAATGCGCCGCACAGCGCCGACGAGGCGGCGATGGCGGAACTGAGCGTGCAGCCCGTGCCATGGGTGTTGCGGGTGTGGACACGTGGGCTCGGCAACCTGATGGTGCCCTCGGCGGTGACGAGGAAATCGGTCAGCTCCTCCCCGTCGAGATGGCCGCCCTTGGCCAGCACGGCCCGGGCCCCGGCCGCCAGCAGCCGCTCGGCCTGGGCTGCCAGCTGCTCCCCGCTGGTGGCGGGGGAATCCCCGACCAGCACCGCGGTCTCCGGCACGTTCGGGGTGACGACGTCGGCCAGTGGCAGCAACTGGGTGCGAACCACCTCAATGGCGTCATCGGTCAACAGTCTGTCTCCGGACGTCGCGACCATCACCGGATCCAGGACGATGGTCCCGAACTCGCCGCGCCGGGCCGCGAGCAGCTCGGCCACAGCCCGGGCGATCTCGGCGTTGGTGAGCATCCCGAGCTTTGTGGCAGAGATGGTGAGGTCATCGATGACGGCCTCGACCTGGGCGACGACGAAGTCCGCCGCCACCGCCTGGGAAGCCCGAACCCCTTGCGTGTTCTGCACCGTGAGTCCCGCGAGAGCTGCGCAACCATAGACGCCGAAGGCGGCGAAGGCCTTGAGGTCGGCCTGGATCCCGGCGCCGCCACTGGGGTCGGAGCCGGCGATGCTGAGGACAGCAGGTGGTGTCATGGGTTCCTCCACAAGGTGATCAGTTCCTGGGCTGCGAGCCTCGGGTCGGGGGCGGCCGCGATGGCGGAGACCACGCAGATGCCGTCGACCCCGGTGACGATGACGGAGGCCGCGTTGGTGGGGTTGATCCCGCCGATGGCAACTGCCCTCAGATTTTCGGGAAGGCTGCCCAGCAGGTCGCGGACCCCATCAACGCCCAGCGCCGGGGCCGCATCGGTCTTGGTGGCGGTCTCCCACACCGGCCCGATCCCTACCACGTCGGCGAGCCCACCGGAGATCACGGCGTCGAGCTGCTCCCGGGAGCTGACGGAGACCCCGAGCAGCCGATCTGCTCCGATGGCGGCCCGGGCGGCAGCGACCTCGCCGTCGTCCTGACCGATGTGCAGGTGGGTGCCGAACTCGGCGGCGATCGCCACCCGGTCGTTGACGAACAACTCAGCAGGCCGTGCGCCACGCTCGACGGCGGCGGCAATGGCCTGCTGGCAGGCCCTCACCCCGTCGCGGAACTCCCGGTTGGTGGCGGTCTTGTCACGGAACTGGATCACCCCGGCCCCGCCCAACACGGCCTGCTCGACGACGTGGGCGACCCGATCCCGGCCGCCGCTGAGCTGTGGGTCGGTGACGTGGTACAGCCGCCAGTCGACCCCCATCAGGCCTCCTCGACTCGGACGAGCTCCGTCACCTGCTCCGGCGACAGGCTGTGGAGCGCATCGCGCCAGGCGATCTCGAAGCTTGCCGGTCCTACTGCCTGCCGTCCTGCGACGATTCCCGCCGCAGCGAAGACAGCATGGGCTGCGACGACCGCATCATGCGGGCGCGGCACTCCGCGGGTGGCGCCGAGCGCCGCAGCGACAGCAGCCCCAAGTGAGCATCCAGTGCCTATGACCAGCGGCATCAGCGCATGACCGCCCGTGACCCGGGTAGTGCGGTCCCGGCTGACGATGACATCGGTCGCGCCGGAGACCGCCACCACACAGTCCTGCCTGACTGCCAGGTCATGCGCAGTCTCGACGGCGGCCTCAACGGAATCTGTGGCATCGACCCCCCGGCCCCCCGCGCTGACGCCGGCCAGCCCCATGATCTCGGAGGCATTGCCGCGGATGGCGGTGGGGCGATTGGCTAGTAGCTCCCGCGCCAGGGCCGTGCGCACTGGCAGTGCGCCGACCGCCACGGGATCAAGGACCCACGGTGTGCCGACCGAGTGCGCGGCTCGGGTGGCTGCCCGCTGCGCGGCATGCTGTTGCGAGGAACCGTTGCCGACGTTGACCAGCACCGCCGACGCCATTGCGGCGAAGATCTCGGCCTCCTCCGGAAGGTCGATCATCGCGGGGGCAGCCCCCAGCGCCAGGAGGACGTTCGCGGTGAGCTGCGGCACCACCGTGTTGGTCAGGCAGTGAACCAGGGGAGTGGTTGTCCGAATGTCGGCCAGGACGGATGCGAAGTTCATGGTGCTCCCTTCGTCAGTGCGAACTGCATCAGGTTCGACGGGTGTGCTCTCAGCCCCGTTATTGGGGCACCCCGGCACCTGAAGATTAGCAGGGACGATGGGTGTCGAAGCCGACCGGTGGTGCGATGCCGATGGAGCTCGCCCTGCCCGAGACGGACGGGCCGTCCCAAGGCTCAAACCACCTGCCGATCAGCGGCTGCCGATGATCTTCATAGCGATGTGCCAGAGCTCATCATGGACCTCCTGGGGAACCTTCAGCCCCAACGACCGAAGCCAGCGACGCATCCGTGGCAGCTCATCCTCCCACTCCTGTGGGACGTAGCGTACGACCTGCTCCAGATTGTCGTCGTCGATCTCCAAGCCCGCGACGTCGATGTCCTCTTTCCGGGGGAGCAGGCCCGCCGGGGTGTCGATGGCGGGCACCCTCCCCTCCAGGCGCTCCACGATCCACTTCAGGACCCGGGAGTTCTCACCGAAGCCTGGCCACAGGAAGTTTCCGTCGACGTCGCGCCGGAACCAGTTGACGTAGAAGATCTTGGGGAGCTTGTCAGGCTCGGTGCGCTCACCGATGTTGATCCAGTGCTGCAGGTAGTCGCCGACGTGGTAGCCCATGAACGGCAGCATCGCCATCGGGTCGCGGCGCACGAGGCCCACCGCGCCGGTCG
>CAKZJI010000376.1 GCA_936941515.1 uncultured Propionibacteriaceae bacterium | reverse complement strand
ACGATGGGACGGTTCACGTAATGGAAGTCCTCCGACTCAAGGGACCCACGCAGCTGCACGGCACCGTGGACGTCCGCGGTGCGAAGAACAGCGTGCTGAAGCTCATGGCCGCCGCGCTGCTCGCGCTGATCGGGTTCGCCGCGGCGAAACCGGACCGCCAGAAGCGGTCCGGTAGGAAACGCCGATTTGCACGTAGAAGTGGGTCGGGTCGATCTCGTATTTGACCGGGGCGGCGATGGCGGCGCGGCATGGGGCGATCTCGGCCGATCACCTGGAATGGCTGGGCGACGACGGGATCGCCGCGATGGCGCAGGCGGGCACGGTCGCCGTCACCACCACCGGGTCGCGCACCAGCATCGCCGTGTCGGTCTGGCCCACCGCGCCCTCGGTCCAGGCGACGGCCATCACCCGGACCTCGCCGTTGTCGAAGCAGACAACGTGATCTGGGGACTTCTCCCAGGTCAACTGCCCGGTGCCCAGCCCGTACCGGCGGCGCAGCCGCAGCGCGTCGCGGTACATCGTCCACGTCGAGCCCGGCACCCCGACCTGCCGGTCGGCGGCAAGCGCCGGATAGCTCCCGGGCTGCGGAAGCCAGGCCTCACCGGTGGGGGAGAACCCGGCGGCTGGCGCATCGGCCCGCCAGGGCATCGGAATGCGGCAGCCGTCACGCCCCACCTTCTCGTGCCGGGAGCGGAACCAGATGGGGTCCTGACGCAGCTCATCCGGGACCGCGGTGTGCTCTGGCAGTCCCAGCTCCTCACCCTGATACAGGTAAGCCGATCCGGGCAGCGCCAGCATCATGAGCGTCGCCGCGCGAGCGCGCCGCAGACCGAGCTTCTCGTCGGGCTGCGGGTCATCGGCGGCGATGCCCTCGGTGTCGGAGGTGTCCTCGCGGGCCAGACGAGTGGCGTGCCGCACCACATCGTGATTGCTCAGCACCCAGGTGGTGGGCGCGCCGACGGCCGCGTTGGCCGCCATCGTCTGCGAGATCACCTCACGGTAGCCGGCTGCATCCCACTGCGACGTCAGGAAGTCGAAGTTGAATGCCTGATGCATCTCGTCCGGCCGTACGTAGAGGGCCAGGCGTGCCGGATCGGGGACCCAGGCCTCGGCCACCAGTACACGGTCGCCGTCGTATTCCTCCAGCACTTTGTGCCAGCGACGGTAGATGTCGTGGACTCCGTCCTGGTCCCACATCGGGCCGAGATCGCCCTCCAGAAACTCGGAACGCTCCACCTCGTCCGGCAGCCCCGCCTCCTTCACCAACGAGTGCGCCACGTCGACGCGAAAGCCGTCCACCCCGAGATCCAGCCAGTGCCGCAGGATGTCGTCGAAGCCTTCACGGACGGTTTCGGAGTCCCAGTCGAGGTCTGGCTGGTGGACGTCGAACAGGTGCAGATACCACTGTTCCGAGGTGCCATTGGGGCGACTCAGCCGGGACCAGCCGGGCCCTCCGAACAGCGACTTCCAGTTGTTGGGCGGAAGCTGTCCCTTCTCCCCCCGGCCGTTGCGGATGAGGTAGCGCTCGCGTTCCGGCGCGCCCGGCTCGGCGGCGAGGGCGGCCTGGAACCATTCGTGCGCATCCGAGGTGTGGTTCGGCACCAGATCGATCAGCACCCGCAGCCCCAGTGCGTGGGCCTCATCGATCAGCCGGTGGGCGTCGGCAGTCGCGCCGAACAGGGGGTCAACCTCCCGGTAGTCGGCGACGTCATAGCCGGCGTCGGCCATAGGGGAGAGGTAGAACGGACTCACCCACACCGCATCCACCCCCAAGTCCCTCAGATAGGGCAGCTTCGAGATCGCACCTGGCAGATCGCCGTAGCCGTCACCGTCGCTGTCGGCGAAGGAACGTGGATAGATCTGATAGATGACGGCGCTTCGCCACCACTGAGCGTTGTCGTTCATGATCGTGGTCCTGTCGATTCGCGGATGATCAGGTCGGGGTGGAACAGCAGCTCCGTGCCGTCCATGCCGTTGCCGTCGATGGCTCGGAGCAACTCCGCCACCGTGGCCTCGCACATGGCCTGGATGGGCTGACGGATGGTGGTCAGGGCCGGCCGGGTGAAGACCATCATCACGGAGTCGTCGAAACCGATGACGGACAAGTCCTCCGGCACGCGCAGCCCACGGGCGTGCGCTTCCCTGATCACTCCCAGAGCCATCAGGTCCGAACCGCACACGATAGCGGTATGCCCTGACTCCAGAAGTCGTGCCCCCGCCACTCGACCGCCCTCGGTGGTGAAGATGGTGCTCGCGATGCTCTCCTGGGAGAACCCGAGGTTCAAGAACTTCGCCGACTTGCGTCTGCTGGGCAGGAAGCGGTCTGGCCCGACGGCAAGGCCGATGCGCTCATGCCCGAGTGACCGCAGGTGTGCAACGGAGCTGGCGATGGCCTCCTCATCGGAGCAGTTGATGAAGCCGGCGGACAGCGTGTCGGTGAGTCCATTGACGAACACCGCAGGCATGCCGGTCTCCATCAGATGGGCGTAGGGGGAGAGGTCCGCCTGGGCGTCTGAGGCTGCGCCGGAGATGGAGACCATGCCATCGACCCTGAGCTCGCGGAGCGCGCCGACGCAGGCGGCCTCGTTTGCGCCCAGAGGCCCCGCGGTCGTGATGATCGTGCGGAAGCCGGTGGGCCGGAACAGGGCATCGAGCCTTTCGACGAACTCGGGAAAAGAGGGATTGGACAACTCCGGCACGATTAGTCCAATCGTGCCGGTGCGTTGCTGGGGCCTCTCGCGGGTGTATCCCAGTGACACCATCGCATCCATGACTGCCTGGCGTTTGCCGCCGCTGATCCCTGGCCTGTCGTTGAGCACACGTGAGACCGTTGACACGGAGACCCCGGCGCGTGCCGCGAGGTCCGAAAGGCGTAGCCGAGTGCCCATCAACACCTCCATTGGGATGGCGATGGCGAAATGTTATCAAACTGTGCCCTGCGGACCTCTGATATTTGCGGAAAGTTTTCTGTAGATTTGTTAGCGTTTCTTGCAGCAAACGACGTTGGCGCTGGCGCCAACTTGGATACAGGAGAACCGAATGCGAAAGAGCCTGCTTGCTCTTGCCGCCACCGGCTTGGCCTTTGCCCTGACCGCCTGCGGCTCGCCCAGCACCACCAACTCGTCCACCAGTGACGGCGATGGAGCGTCATCGCCTGCTGGGGCGGCCTCCTCTCTGACGATCTGGGCTGATGAGAAGCGCGTCGACAGCTTCAAGGCCCTCGGTGAGTCCTTCCAGAAGACCACCGGCGTCGCCCTAGAGGTGGTGCAGAAGCCCACGAAGGACGTCAAGACTGATTTCATCTCCCAGGCTCCCTCCGGAGCCGGGCCTGACCTGATCGTCGGCGCCCATGACTGGATGGGGGACCTCGTCAGCAACGGAGTCGTCGCCCCCGTCGAGCTGGGAGATAAGGCCAGCGGCCTCTCCGAGGCGGCCAGGAAGGGCTTCACCAGCGACGGCGTGCTCTACGGCGTTCCCTATTCGGTGGACAACCTTGGGCTGGTGCGCAACAACAAGCTGGCTCAGGAGACCCCCGCCACCTTCGATGAGCTGGTGGCCCAAGGCAAGCAGCTCACCCCTGGGTTCCCCGTCTTGGTCCAGCAGGGCGACAAGGGCGATCCCTTCCACCTGTATCCGATCCAGAGCTCCTTCGGCGCCACCGTCTTCAAGACCGACGACAAAGGCGAGTACACCACTGAGCTTGGCATGAAGGGCGAGGCCGGCGAGAGATTTGCGGACTACCTGAAGAAGCTTGCAGATGAGGGGGTGCTGTCTGACTCCATCGGTGGTGACCAGGCGAAGCAGGCCTTTCTTGAGGGAAAGTCCGCCTACATCGTGACCGGCCCCTGGTGGACCACGGAGTTCACCGCGGCGGGAATCGACATCTCGGTGCTTCCCATCCCCTCCGCCGGTGGTGAGCCATCCGCCCCCTTCGCCAGCGTGCAGGGTGTCTATCTGTCGTCGCAGTCCAAGAACACGCTGCTGGCGAACCAGTTCCTTGAATATCTGGCCAGCCCGGAGGCCCAGAAGGCCCTCTACGAGAAGGACGGCCGTCTTCCTGCCCTGACCTCCGTCGCATCTTCCGTCGACGATCCCGTTCTCAAGGGCTTCCAGGAGGCCGCCGCCCACTCGCAGCCGATGCCCGCGATTCCCGCGATGGGTGCTGTCTGGGAATTCTGGGGGAACGACGAGCTGAAAATCCTGAACGGCGCCGACCCCGCCACGACATGGCGGGAGATGATCACCAACATCGAGGGGGCCATTGCGAAGAAGAAGTGAGCTGAACTGCCGCGCGGGGTGACGCCCGCGCGGTTTCAGTGTCATGGAAACGACATGACTGCGAAAACTGGTACCTCTGAGCCGCGGCTTTCCCATGCCCGCGACTACACGCGCCCCGGTTTCTACGTGAAACTGGTATTGATGGCCCTGGTTAATGCCTTCGGCCTGTACGGGATCCTCACCTCTGTCGCCCAGCGTCAGTGGTTTGTGCTGATCTTCCTTGCCGTGACGTTGCTCGTCGCTGACTATGTCTACTTCTCGAAGCGAGCGATCCCCGCCAAATATCTGCTCCCGGGCCTGGTGTTCCTGCTGGTGTATCAGGTCTATGTGATGGGCTCCACTGCCTGGGTGGCGTTCACCAACTATGGAGATGGCCACAACGACACCAAGCAGCCGGCAATCACCCAGATTCTCAAGGCCTCCGACCGCAGGGTGGAGGGAACCGCCACCTACCCCGTCACCGTCGTTGAGCGGGATGGAGAGCTTGGATTCGCCGTGAGCCGTGACGGCAGAGCTGAGGTGGGAACCCAGAGTGAGCCCCTGTCCGAGGCCAAGGATGCCGTGGTCACCGGCGGCAAGGTGACTGGGGTCCCAGGGTGGAGCGTGCTGACGCTGGCGGATGTGCAGGCTCGCCAGGATGCGGTGCTGGCGCTGCGGGTCAGCCTCAGCGACAACCCCGACGATGGTTGGCTGCGCACCGACAACGCCTCCTTCGCATATGTCGCCAAATCCGCCATGACCTACGACGCGGCCGCTGACACCTTCACAGACTCCGGGGGCAAAGTCTATCACGCCGATGAGTCCGTCGGAGCCTTTGTCGCCGACGACGGGTCGCAGCTGACGCCCGGATGGCGGGTGTTCGTCGGGGCCAAGAACTTCACTGAGGTCTTCGACGACTCCCGACTGACGGGACCCTTCATCAAGATCACCCTGTGGACCTTCGCATTTGCCACCTTGTCGGTGTTCACCACATTTGCGCTCGGTCTGGCTCTGGCCGTGATCTACAACGACAAACGGGTCCGGGGTCGCACGCTCTACCGTGCGGTCTTCCTGCTTCCCTATGCCTTCCCAGCCTTCCTCGCCGCCCTGTCGTGGAAGGGCATGCTCAACAAGGACTTCGGCATCATCAACCAGATGCTGGGCCAGGCAGGCATCGGTTGGCTCACCGACGGAAACCTGGCGAAGCTGTCCATCCTTGGGGTGAACCTGTGGCTGGGCTTCCCCTACATGTTCCTGATCAGCACCGGTGCGCTGCAGGCCATTCCATCCGAGCTGACCGAGGCCGCCATCATGGACGGCGCTGGGGCGTGGCGGCGTTTCCGCAGCGTCACGCTGCCGATGCTCATGGTCTCCCTGGCCCCGCTGCTGATCGCGAGCTTCGCGTTCAACTTCAACAACTTCTCGCTGATCTACATGCTCACTGGCGGGGGGCCGAACTTCGCGGGCACTCCTGTGCTGATCGGCGAGACCGACATCCTGATCTCGATGGTCTACTCCATAGCCTTCGAGTCGGGGTCCAAGCAGTACGGACTGGCATCGGCTCTGTCCATCCTCATCTTCCTGGTGGTGGGCGTCATCGCCTGGCTTGGTTTCAGACAGACCCGCAAGCTTGAGGAGGTTATGTGATGAACGGCAACGTCAGCCTCAAGGGCGCCCGCTGGTGGAGGGAGGTGGGCTGGAAGCATGTGCTGGCGGTGGTGCTGATGCTCTACTGCGTCTTCCCGCTGCTGTACGTGCTCTCCGCGTCGCTGAACCCGGGCGGCACGATCTCCGGATCCAGTGGATTGTTCAGCAAGGTCTCGCTGGAGAACTACGTCACCTTGTTCGGCAGCCACTTCCCTCGCTGGATGCTGCAGTCCTTCGTGGTCAGCACCGCCACCGCCGTCGGCACCGTGCTGATGGCAGCCTCCGCCGCCTACGCCTTCAGCCGGTTCCGGTTCGCAGGTCGCCGGGGCGGGCTCACAACGCTGATGCTGGTCCAGATGTTCCCGCAGATGCTGGCCTTCGTCGCCATCTTCCTGCTGCTGCTGATGCTGCGTGACATCTACCCGATCCTCGGGCTCAACTCCAGCGTCGCGCTCATCGCCATCTATCTCGGTGGCGCGCTGGGCGGCAATACGTTCCTGATCTATGGATTCTTCAACACCATCCCGAGGGAACTGGACGAGGCAGCGCGCATCGACGGGGCCACGCACGCGCAGATCTTCTGGGGAGTCATCATGCGGCTGGTCACTCCGATCCTCGTGATCGTGGGGCTGCTGTCCTTTGTCAGCAGCTATGGCGAGTTCATCCTGGCCAAGATCGTGCTGCAGCGTCCCGAGGACTACACCCTGGCGGTCGGCATGTACGTGTGGGCTTCCGACGAGCGCAACGCCCCGTGGTCGCTTTTCGCGGCGGGTGCGGTGGTGGCGGCGATCCCGATCATCCTGCTGTTCATGTACCTGCAGAAGTACATTGTCTCCGGCCTGACGGCGGGCGCAGTCAAAGGCTGAACGACGTCCGGAGAGGAGGCCGCCCCTGAGGGGAGGCCTCCTTCGTTGTTCAATAGAGTGGCTCCATGACCAATCTCGCCTGGAACGTCGAGAGGGTGTTTCCCTCCGCCATCGCCGACCTGAACAAGCTCATCGCCATCCCGTCGATCTCCTCCATGCCGGAGCACGACGGTGACGTCGCAGCCTGCGGGGATGCCGTCGCCGATCTGTTCCGCGACCTCGGGGCTACGGAGGTCAAGCTCCTCGACGGTGGTGGCAAGCCTGCGGTGTGGGCGCATTTCCCAGGCCCTGAGGGCACACCCACGGTGCTGCTCTACGCCCACTACGATGTGCAGCCCATCGGCGATGCATCCGCGTGGACCTCCCCGGCCTTCGAGCCGACAGAACGTGACGGCAGGCTGTACGCCCGCGGGTCGGCGGACGACAAGGGGGGGATCGCCGTGCATCTGGCGGCGCTGCGGGCCTTTGACGGCAGGCCGCCCGTCGGGGTGAAGGTGTTCATTGAGGGTGAGGAGGAGATTGGGTCGCCGACCATGCCGGTGCTGCTCGACCGCTACCGCGATGAGCTGTCCGCTGATGTGTACGTCGTCGCGGACTCGGTGAACTGGGAGGTGGGGAAGCCGTCGTTCACCACATCACTCAGGGGGGTTGCCGACTGCGAGGTCACCGTCTCCACCCTGGCTGATGGGCTGCACTCGGGACAGTTCGGCGGGATCGCGCCCGATGCGCTGACCGCGCTGTGTCGCATGCTGGCCACGCTGCATGACGAGGCCGGGAATGTCGCGATTGAGGGGCTGGTCTCCGGGCCGGGGCCTGATCTCGAATACCCGCTTGACCGACTGCAGGAGGAGGCCGGGATGCTCGATGGGGTCTCCCAGCTCGGCGATGGTCCGCTGGTGGAGCGAATGTGGTTCAGGCCTGCCGTCTCTGTGCTGGCCATTGACGCCACCCCCGTCGCCGAAGCCTCCAACACCCTCATCCCGTCGGCGCGGGCCAAAGTCAGCGTGCGCCTCGCCCCCGGGCAGGACCCGGAGGCGGCCGCGGCGGCGCTGGAGGCCCATCTGCGCAGGAACGCGCCGTGGGGAGCGCACGTCGACATCGTCGCCGGGCAGTCGGGGGCTCCCAGCCGGATTGCCCTCGACGGGGAGCGGGCCGACGCAGCGAGGGCTGCGTTCCGGGAGGCCTTCGGCACTGATGTCGTCGAAATCGGCTGTGGGGCGTCGATTCCGATCGTCGCCGAGTTCGCGGACCGCAATCCGGATGCCCTGGTGCTGGTGACCGCGGTCACCGATCCGACGTCCCGTATGCACGGCATCGACGAGTCAGTGGACTTGCGGGACCTGGCCAAGGCCGCCCTGGCGGAGACCCTGCTGCTGGAGAAGCTGTAGGGCTATCAATCATGGCTTGATGTTCCCAAGCGCTCTGGCACACTTGTGCGGCTCAACACCAGGCCGGTGTTGAGCCGCGCGATGGAGAACACTTGTCGGCGGTTCCGGCCTGGTCCCCGGCGACCCTGCGAGAGGATCATCTCGCCTTCCACGCTACACCATCGCCCCGAGATTCTGAACGGCGGGCTCAGGCCGCACGTCTGCCCATGGTGACTGTGCACGATGCGGAATGACTGGAGACTCTGTGCGAAGGCGATAGGCTGAGGCCGTGCTCCGACCCGATGGCCGACTCTCGCTCGATCTTGATCCCATCGACCACGGCCCCAAGGACGCCTGCGGCGTCTTCGGGGTGTTCGCCCCATCCGAGGATGTGGCCCAGCTGACCTTCTACGGGCTGTTCGCGCTCCAACACCGCGGGCAGGAGTCCGCCGGCATCGCCGTCTCGACGGGGGAGCGGATCACGGTGTTCAAGGACATGGGGCTGGTCTCCCAGGTCTTCGACGAGGCCACTTTGACCTCGCTGCGTGGCAGGCTCGGCATCGGCCACACCCGCTACTCCACGACGGGCGCATCCGTGTGGCACAACGCCCAGCCGACGTTCCGCGCCACCCACACCGGAGGCCTGGCCCTGGCCCACAACGGCAACCTCACCAACACTGACGAGCTGGCGGAGTGGCTGCGTGAGCTCGACCCCAGCCTGCGGGTGCCTGAGAAGAAGACCATGGACTCCACCAACGACACCTCGCTGGTGACTGCCTTGATGTCAGCCTTCGGAGATGAGCCCATCGAGGAGGTCGCCATGCGTGTGCTTCCCCGGCTCCGTGGGGCCTTCTGCCTGACGTTCATCAACGAGACGACGCTGTTCGCCGCCCGTGACCCGCAGGGCGTGCGGCCCCTGGTGCTTGGGCGGCTCGCCACCGGCTGGGTCGTCGCCTCCGAGACCGCGGCCCTGGACATCGTCGGGGCCAGTTTCGTCCGGGAGGTCGAGCCCGGTGAGTTCATCGCCATTGACGACGCCGGGTTGCGCAGCCGACGATTCGCTGAGGCCCACCCCAAGGGCTGCCTCTTCGAATACGTCTACCTGGCCCGACCCGACACCACCATCGCCGGCCGCAGCGTTCACGCCACCCGCGTGGAGATCGGCCGCATCCTGGCCCGTGACCACCCCGTCGACGCGGACCTGGTCATCCCCACCCCCGACTCCGGGACGCCGTCGGCCGTCGGCTATGCGGAGGCCTCCGACATTCCCTTCGGCCTAGGTCTGGTGAAGAACGCCTATGTGGGGCGCACCTTCATCCAGCCCAGCCAGACCATCCGGCAACTCGGCATTCGGCTGAAGCTGAACCCGCTCAAGGAGGTCATAGCGGGCAAGCGGCTCGTGGTGGTCGATGACTCGATCGTCCGCGGCAACACCCAACGGGCCCTGGTGCGCATGCTCCGTGAGGCTGGGGCCAGGGAGGTGCATGTGCGCATCTCCTCTCCTCCCGTGGAGTGGCCCTGCTTCTACGGCATCGACTTTGCCACCCGCGCCGAGCTGATCGCCCCCGGCCTGAGCGTCGAGGAGATCCGCCGCTCCCTGGGAGCGGACTCCCTGGGCTACATATCCCTCGATGCTCTGACCGAGGCCACCGGGCGTCCCGCCTCCAGTCTGTGCCGTGCCTGTTTCGACGGCCGCTATCCCATAGCCGTCCCCAGGGGACAGGCTGAACTGCTGCATCTGGAGGAGAAATGAGTCAGTCCGCATACGCCGCCGCCGGAGTCGACATCGAGGCCGGCGACCGCGCCGTCGAACTCATGAGGGCATCCGTGGCCCGCGCCCGTCGCCCCGAGGTGCTGGGAGGGCTCGGGGGCTTCGCCGGGTTCTTTGACGCATCGGCACTCAAGGGCTACGCCCATCCGGTGCTGGCCACCTCCACCGACGGGGTGGGCACGAAGGTCGCGATTGCGCAGGCCCTCGACCGCCATGACACCATCGGATTCGACCTGGTCGGCATGCTCGTCGATGATCTCGTGGTTTGTGGTGCCGAGCCGCTGTTCGTCACCGACTACATCGCCTGCGGGAAGGTGGTGCCGGAGCGGATCGCAGCCATCGTCTCCGGCATCGCCGAGGCCTGCGTCGTGGCTGGCTGCTCCCTCGTGGGAGGGGAGACCGCCGAGCATCCCGGCCTCCTCGGCCCCGACGAGTACGATGTCGCCGGGGCGACCACCGGGGTGGTGGAGCGTGACGCGATCCTCGGCCCGGAGCGCGTCGAAGCCGGTGACGTGGTGCTGGGCATGGCGGCCTCTGGGCTGCATTCGAATGGCTACTCGCTGGTGCGGCACGTGCTGCTGGAGCAGGCCGGGTGGTCGCTGGAGCGCCATATCCCGGAGCTGGGTCGTACTCTCGGAGAGGAGCTGCTGACCCCCACCAGGGTTTACGCCCTGGATGTGCTGGCCCTCATCCGTGACGTCGAGTGCCACGCCCTCAGCCACATCACCGGCGGGGGACTGGCCAACAACCTGGCCCGCGTGATTCCCGACGGCCTGCAGGCCCGGCACGGCGTGGAGCGCGTGTTCGACACGCCGCTGGCGGAAGCCGGAATCGTGGGCATGGGCATCGGCATGGGCCTGGCAGGCCTGAAACCGGTGGCGGAGATTCAGTTCGCGGGCTTCCTGTACCCGGCCCTGGATCAGATTCTCTCGCACCTGGGGCGTTACCGCCACCGCACCCGCAGCCGCTACCACCTGCCGATGGTCGTCCGCGCCCCGTATGGCGGCGGCGTCCACACGCCCGAGCAGCACGCCGACAGCCCCGAAGCGATTCTGGCGCACACGCCCGGCGTGAAAGTGGTGATTCCCAGCACGCCTAGTGACGCCAAGGGGCTGCTGCTGGCCGCCATCGCCGACCCTGACCCGGTGTTTTTCTTCGAGAGCATCAAGCTGTACCGCTCGGTCAAGGAAGAAGTG
>CAKZJI010000375.1 GCA_936941515.1 uncultured Propionibacteriaceae bacterium | reverse complement strand
TGGAACTGCCCCAGGCCCTCGGAGAGCTCCCCCGCCCCGTCGCCGAGACGCAACAGCCCTGAGGACAGATCAGCAGCCCCGAGAGCGGCCTGTTGCACTCCGCCGACGTAGCGGCCCGTACCAGAGGCAAGTCGCTCACTTCCCGCGGCGAGGCCAGAGGCACCCTGAGCCACCCGGCTGGTTCCCGAGGTCAGCTGCCTGACGCCGTCCGCAAGCCGCTGCCCACCCTCCGACAGGCGCTGGGTTCCCGCCGGGAGTTGCCCCACCTCCGTCTGCAGAGTGCGGATCCCCTCCATCAGCTGGTTGGCGCCGCTGGCAAGCCGTGGTCCGTTGGTCTTCAGCGGCTGGCCGCCCTCGACAAGGGCGTCAGCGCCCTCCCGCAGTCTCGTGACGCCTCCGGTCAGCTGCTTGGCCTTCTCAGCAAGCTGCATTGGCAGCTGCTGTATCGCCTCCAGGGGATCAGCGCCATCCGGCAGGAGACCGGTCAGGGCGTCTCGCAGCTTCACCAGCGACTCCGAGACCCTCACGCCCATGCGGGAGAAGTCGCGGGCGGTCTCCAGTGGGGTCTTGCCGGTCCTGGGGTCCTTCTGCTCCAGAAGTTCGCTGACAGTCTTGGCTCCCTCCTGGAATCCCTTGCTCATCGCCTTCGTGACTCCCTGGGTGTAAGCCGTCCGCATCTGCTCGCAGACATCGGGATCCGTCACCGGGCATTCCCAGCCCGCGACCAGCTCATCAACGATCTGCTGGGCCTCCGGAGGCAGTGGGGCGTTGCCGGATGCGTAGGCCGCAAGCGTCTCTTTCACCTTGTTCAGCTGTGCGTCGAACTCGGCGGCTGCCGTCCGGAGGTCTTCAAGGCTCACGGAGTGGGCATTCACCCCCGGGAAGTGGGTGTTGATCGCGGTCTGGATCTCCCGCAACGCGGGGCTGAGCTCAGCCAGAGCTGCCTGCACCTCAGCCAGCTTCTGACTGTCGCCCTGCGATCTCAGGCCGTTCTCCAGCTGGACGAGGCCGTCGCGCAGCTGCGCCACCCCGTCAACCACTTGGGAGGCGCCATCCGTGTATGCGGGAATGCCTCCGAGGAGAGGCTCCGCTCCCTCGGAGAGCTGATCGACCCCGGCGACAAGCTTCGGGGCACTCTGGTTGAGCTGTCGCAGACCCTTGGCCAGGGCGTCGGCGCCTGCCGACAGCTCATCGCCGCCCGTGGCCAGCTGATCCGCGCCAGCGGCCAGCTGCCCAGCGCCCTCTGAGAGCTCCAGCGCCCCATCCTCCAGCTTCTCCCCCTCAGTGACCAGGGTGCCGAGTCCCGTTTCCAGCTGCGTGGAGCCTTCCGTGGCCTTGTTGACGCCGTCCGCAACCTGAGATCCGCCCTCATCCAGGCGAGCGGCCCCGTCGACGATCTGACGGAACTTCTCACCGACGGTGTTGAAGCCGATGTAGATGTTCTCCAGGTAGCTCTTCGTGAGGGTCTTGTTGACGGTGTCGGTGGCCAGGGCTGCGATCTCCCGGGCCACTGCGGCGTCAGTGACAGGGGCGTTTTCGGAGACGGTCACCTGCACCCTGGCCTGCCGCGCCGTCGAGGCATCGTTGGCGCTGAAGGAGGTGGCGGCCTCGGAGAACTCCTCGGGGATGACGACCACGGCGGCGTAGCGTCCCTGACTCAGCCCCACCTCCGCGTCGGACAGGTCCGCCAGAGTCCAGCTGATGTTCGAACCGTCACGGGCCACCATCTCTGCCGTCAGCTGGCGTCCGAGCGGCACGAGCTTCCCGTCCACCTGAACGGCATGGTCCAGGTTGACCACGGCCGCCTGCACGCCGGCGTCTCGCCCGCCGCGCACTAGGCCCAGCAGCATGATCACGGCAAGCAGCGGGACGAGGGCCAGCACAGTCAGGGCTCGCCTGCTGAGCCGATGCCCGGGATGCATACTCTCTGGTCTCATGGGGTGCTCCTAAGTTCGAGGTTTTCAGGGACGACGATGCCGTCGAGGCCGAGGGGCTCAAGGATGGACTCGGCGCTGGCGCACAGCACCAGGGCTGCGGTGGAGTCGGCACGGAACTCGGCGATCAGCGTTCCAAGGATGTTGCTGGCCCATTCGGAGGAGATGCCCTCTACCGAGTCGACGAAGGTCACCGAGCCTGACCGGGGTCTGAGCCGCCGCAGGGCGGCGAGGGGGTCACGTTCGTGGGCGAGATCGACGTAGCCGGTGCGGCGGTGCACGGCGCCGGCAGCTCCCGGAAGCAGCTCACCCGCCACCCGGGCCCGGCCGGAGGTGGTGCGCAACCGGCCTGACAGGGCTAGGGCCAGTCCAGTGCGGCTGGAGACGGGACCGGCGATGCCGACCACATTTCCGGGTTCCAGGGCCAGGCTGGTGGGTGGGACGATGCCTTCCACCGCCAGTTCGTCGGCGTAGAGGATGTGCCCGGTACCGGGCCATTCCGCCAACTGCAGTTTCTCCGTGAGGGCCTCGCCCTCGACATCGAAGACGGGAAGCACACGGTCGAGCCAGGAGGGAAGCCACCCGGCACGCTCCCCCAACAGCGCCAGAACCGCCGGCACAAAGGTCATCCGGATCAGGAAGGCGTCGATGGCGACGCCGACGGCCAGCGCAAACGCAATCTGCTTGATGGAGCTGATGCCGCCGGGAACGAAGAACGCAAAGACGGCGAACATGATGAGGGCAGCGGCCATCACGACCGGCCCCGAGGCGGCGAATCCTCGGCGGATGGCGTCGATGGGCTCCCTGCCGTGGACGTACTCCTCACGGATACGGGAGACCAGGAAGACCTCGTAGTCCATGGCGAGGCCGAAGAGGATGCCCATCAGCAGGATGGGCAGGAAGGAGATGACCGGCATGCCCCGCTCCAGGTTCACCAGTTCCCTGAGATGCCCTTGGTTGAAAACCAACGCTGTGGCTCCGAAAGCCCCGCCCACCGAGAGCAGGAATCCCACAGTGGCCTTGACGGGCACCCAGATGGATCTAAAGACGGCAGTCAGCAGAATCAGCGACAGTCCGACCACCAGCGCACCGAATGGCAGCAGCGCCCCGGCCAGGCGGGCGTTGACGTCGATCTGCATTGCGGTCGTACCGGTGACGGCGGTCTCCACTCCATAGCGCTCCCGCCAGTCGTCCGCTCTGTCGCGCAGAGCCTGGACGAGTTTTCCGGTGGTCGGGTCGTCGGGGCCGGTGGTGGGCACGATCTGCAGCATCCCGACCTCGGCATTCTGGTTGGGAGTGGACAGCGGCACATCGGCGACTCCGTCGATGGCCAGCACCTCGCGTTTCAGGTCTGCGATGAGGCCAAGAGGGTCGGTGGAGCCGATGATATCGGCAGTCAGCACCAGGGGGCCGTTGCGCCCCACCCCGAAGTGCTCCGTGACGAGGTCGTAGGTGGTGCGGTCGGGGGATCCGACGGCGTGCTGCCCAGAATTCGGCAGGGAGGTGCGCAGCCCCAGACCTGGCGCGGTGAGTGCCCCCAGCGCGGCGACGATCAGGACGATCACGACGGCGGGTCGGGATGTGATGGCCTTCGCCCACCACACGAACGCACCTCCCCTGCCGGACTGGGACGGCCGGGGCTTCTGGGCTCTCCGGGGACGCAGCCACCTCCCCAGCAGGCTCATCAGGGCAGGCAGGAGGGTGAGGACGATGGCCACGGCGAAGACGATGGCCAGGGCCGCGAAGACTCCCATGACGGTCAGGAACGGAATGCCGGAGACTCCGAGCCCCAGCAGGGCGATGAACACGGTCAGCCCTGCGAAGACGACAGCAGAGCCGGCTGTCCCGACGGCGCGCGCCGTCGACTCCTCGGCGTCCATGCCAGAACGCAGCTGATCGCGATGCCTGGACAGGATGAACAGCGCGTAGTCGATGCCCACGGCAAGGCCCAGCATCACCGCCAGCATGGGGGTGGTGGAGTTGATGGTCGCTATCCGGGCAACCAACATCAATATCGCCACGGTGACGCCCACCCCCAGCACTGCGGTGATCAGGGGAAGCCCGGCAGCGATCAGGGAACCGAGCACCACCATCAACACCACCAGAGCGATGCCCAGGCCGATAGCCTCCACGGCACTCAGCTCTGGCAGTTCGTTGTTGAACACCTGACCTCCCATGTCCAGGGAGGCCCCTGTGGGCAGCTGTTCAGCCATCTTCTGCGCGACAGCTTTCAGCTGGGCCAGCTGACTGTCCGTCGGGATCCCGTGGACATCAACCAGGAACATGACCATGGCAGCCCGTCCATCCTCCGAGACCATGCCCGAGAGACGGGGGTTCCACGGTGGCGTCACACTGTTAACGATGTCCACAGCGGCCAGTTCGGTGGCGGTTTCCTCAATGACGTCGCGGACCTCCTCAACGACATGCCCCTCGGGCACGACGAAGACCGCCAGTCCTTGCATCATCGCACCCTGGGGGAAGGTCATCCTGAGCTTGTCCATGGCTTCCTGCGACGAGCTGCCGGGGATCTCGAATGCGTTCTCAAGCTCTCCCCGGAAGGAGACGGCGAGCATTCCCATGAGCAGGCCCGCCGCCAGCCAGAGAACCAGGACAACCCGGGAGTGCCGGTAACACCAGCGGCCGAGGGCATAGAGCTGCGCAGACATCAATTCCCAACTTCGATACAGCAGTGCATTCAGACCAGCATACATTAATGTATCGACATCGCATCTCTAGACTGGGAGCATGACTGAGTTGACGCCTAGGCGGGAGGCCACCGTGGGTCGCCTCGTGGATGCAGCCATCCAGGAGTTCGCCTCCAAGGGCATCGACGGCACGAGTGTGGAACAACTCTGCGAGGCCGCCGGATTCTCCCGCGGCGCCTTCTACTCGAACTTCCAATCCAAGGACGACCTGTGCATGGCGGTAATCGAGCAGTACCGCGACACCATCCTCAGCAGCCTGGCAAAGGCCGTCGCCATCGTGCCCCAGGGATCAGACGTCGACTGGATGGTGGGCACAGCCATCCGCAGCGCATTCAACGCGTTCCTTCCCCGTCAGGAGATGCGGGTGACGCTGCTGGAAATCCGGCTCCGAGCGCTGCGGAACCCAGAGCTGGACGAGCGGCTGACCAAGCTGCACGAGGAGACCAGACCTCTGCTGAGCTCATTCATCGACGACCTGACCGCAAAGACCAACGTAGCCCTCGCCCTCGACACCGGGCAGATCATCAAAATCTTCGAGGCACTGTGCTTCTACGACCCCCAGCCGAGTGATGAGGAGGCCATGAACGAGTTGCTCCTGTCCGTCGCCATCTCTCTCATCCGCCCGCTGGGCGAAGACAGTCAGAAGAGTCGGGTGAGGTCCTCCTCGCTGGGTCTCAAGACGATATAGCGTGGCGGATACGTTCCGGGATGGGGCATGACCAGGTGCGGGAGCCGGGCCCTGAGGTCGTCGAAGCTCACCCGGTGACCGCTTTCCCCCTCAGCGAAGAAGACACGATCCACCCTCGGGATGCTCGTGCGTTCCAATGCGAGGGAGACCGCAGCCCAGGAGAAGATCTCGGTCTCAGAGGCAGCGCCGTTGAACTCGGCGACGTAGTCCACCTCACTCTCCCCGCCCTCCAGCAGGCTCTCCTGGAGAAAGTTGCGCTGCGGGGCATGGATGACGTTCTCTGACCGCAGCCGCAACGTCTGGAAGCGACGCCCAAGGGGCTCCGGCAGCGGCGGAATGTACCGCACCCAGCGGCCCTGCCTGACGACGTGCGGGACGGGATGGATGCCGTCACGGGCCTCCACCTTGGTCTCCAGCATCTCCAGCACGGGCTCCCACTGCTCGGTTGCCGAGTTCACAAGCAGCAGGTCATTGCGGGCCGCAGGAATCGCCACCCACTCCGATCCGCTCTGATCCCCGCATGCCTGGAGCACCTGCCCCATGGTCCCCAGATCAGCGAACCATGCGACCTCATGCCCGTAGGGAGAGGTCACCGCCACCACGTCAGGGCCCAGCCCCACCTCCCTCAGGGCGAGCCCGTCGTCCTCCATGTCGTGGAGGTTGACCACAGCCCTGCTGAGAAGTTGGAAGTCATCCAGTTCGCCACGGTCAGCAGGCAGGTCCCTCTCCATCACCATCCGCAAGGCGTTCGGCTCATCAATGGCAAGGGCGACCCCAATGAAGTCGGTCAAACGCCCCACCCGCCCCAGCCTGGCGCCGGCGCGAGGCAGAAAATAGTCAGCGCTGCGGGGCGCTGGAAGTGCCGATTCTGGGCCACGCTCATCGTCTTCAGAGCTGCCCCGCCGGGCGTCGAGCTCAAGATGAACCCGCTCTATGAAGGCCTCCTCCGTCTCGCCAGGTCCTGCGGGTGGTATCAGCTCCGGGTTGAGGCCGATGGTCTCACCGTCATCGAAACGCAGGAGGATCAGGCCAAGCTCTGCCAGGTCCTCCGGCTGCGGCGAGAGGACCTCCACTGCCGGATGGAGGGAGAAGATCCTGACTGCCTCATCGTGCTCCATGGCACGAGCCTACTCGACCCTGGAAGGGGTGAAACGGGAAGCGCCCATGCGCCCACCCCTGGGGGTGGTCGCATGGGCGCTTGAGGCAGGTCTTCCTAGCCCCTGTTGTAGTGGGCGACGTAGTCGATCTCGATGTCGGCCACTTCCGGGGTGAGCGGCCCGGGAACGCCGTTGTCGACGGTCTCGGTGTCGTTCTGCCAGCCGTAGGGGTCCATCGCACCGGTCTGGAAGCCAATCCACATGCGCTTATCGGTCACATTCGGATGCTCGATCTCCCCCCATGGTTGACCGTCGAATGTGAACGTGATGCGGTCAGGATCAACGATCACCCCGTAGGTGTGCCAGCCGCTCATGTCCTTGTTGTCGAAGAAGCGCTGCTCCTGCTTGTTGTCAGGATCCCAGTGATATACGCCCATAACCTCGGGACCGTTGACCCGGCCCTCGGCGAAGTCAATCTCCGGTGGCCAGCTGCCGTCCTCCGGCCACAGCAGGAAGGCATAGCCGATGCCCTTGGCCTCCGGGAACTTCGCACGCACCTCCCAGCGTCCATAAGAAGCTGAGAATATTTCCCGGGAGCCGGCGCCGCCAGCACTCCACTTGCCGTCCTTGTACTGGGTTCGGATTAAGAGCTTCCCGTCCTGTATGAGTGAATTCTCCTGGGACATCACACCCATCGCGCCATGGCCGACTGCGGGGTCTCCCCAGCCGTAACGCTCCCACTTGGTCTCCTCGATCGGCGTGTCGAAGCCGTCGAAGTAATCAATGGTCCACCCCTGGGTCTCAGCATCGGACTGGCTGTGCTGGGCAGGTTTCTGAGACTCGCTCTGCTGCGTCGGAGTGGGCTCAGCCGACTGGTTGTCGGTTCCGGGCTGTGACTCCGGATCGCTCGCTGTCGGCGTCGCAGGCGAATTCGGCGATTCCTGCTGCTCCGCTGTCGCCTCGCTGCTCGCCTCACTGGATGCGACGGTGGCGGATGCCTGTGCCGTGCTGACGTTCTGAGGCGTGGCTGACCGCCTGGCCTGCTGCGAAGAAGGTGCCTGCCTTGTGCTCGGCAACGCCTCCGATGCCTGAGGCTGCGCAAGCATGCCACTGGCGATCATGGCTGATGCCACCCCCATCGTCGCTAGAGGCAAAATCAATCGACTCATCATGAAAAGTCCTCCCATCTGGTCATTACACAAGGCACCCTAGCTCCCTGGTCTGATATCCCCAACCTGCCCCCGGCACCACGGTGTGAGGAAGACGTCGGTCGTGGTCCTCGACCCGCTACGATGCCAACGGCGGGTTTGCGAGCTGACTAGGCATTACCCGCCGATTCACGGCAAGTCTGGGAAGCGATCCATGCAACCGCACATTTCTGTCTGCATACCCGTCTATCAAGGTGCCTCAACCCTTGGGGTGACCCTCCGCTCCGTGTTGGCCAGCGAGTACGACGACTTCGAGGTGGTGGTCAGGGACAACGGCTCGACCGACGGCACACGCGATGTCGTCGCGCAGTTCGACGACCCCCGCATCCGCTACGTCCGCTCCGACAGGACCATCCCACTGCCACAGAACTGGCAGGCAGCTGTGGAGGAGGCCCGCGGCAAACTGATCAAAGTGGTCTGTGCAGATGACCTGATCACCCCGGAATGCCTGAGGACGCAGGCAACACTCCTCAACGATCCATCGGTCAGCCTCGTCGCATGCCGCCGCAACATCATCGACGGCGACGGCCAGATCCTGACCCGTGACGCCGGCCTGCCTCACCTCCTCGGGACCCACACCGCCCCCGAAGTCGCGAGGATCACGGTGCGCTACGGCGTCAACCCAGTCGGCGAGTCCGCGTGCGTCATGTTCCGCCGCCGAGATTTCGACGCGATCGGCGGCTTCGACGGATCGATCGTGTTCGCGATGGACATCGACGCCTGGCTGCGTCTCATCGACCGCGGCACCATGATCGGCCAGCCCGAGTCCTATGCCTCGTTCCGCATCTGGACCGACTCGCTGTCCAGCGGCCACACCCGCGAGCAGCTCGACGAGCACGTGAGGTTCCTGGCGAAAGTCGCAGACAATCCCCGCTACGCGATTCCCACCCTCACCCGCCATTGCATGCCCGCCGTCGCGCATCTGTCCTGGCGCGCCTGGGCGGTGAGGCAATGGCTGTGGAAGCGGACGCGACGCCCCTAAACACTGGCATGGGCCGCACGCCTATGACGTGTTGGATGCCAGCCTCATGGGAATGGGCAAAAAGATCAGGCGACCGTTTCCGCCTGGAGTTTCCGCAGGCCGAGGAAGAACGGTGCCAGGCAGCAGCAGGCGAACGCGAAACGCCCGATGTTCCAGGCCAGATCCTGCGGCGCAAGCACCGACGCGACGCAGCCCGCAACCGCGACGGCGATCAGCACGACGACCCGCCACGACGGGCGGATCGGAGGATACCGGCGGCTCACCGCCATCCGCAACACCACCGCCTGGGCGAACAGCGCCAGGAACGTCGCCAGTGCGACACCGTCAATCGCGAGGGGACCGACCAGGGCGAACGTCGCGACGATCTTCACCGCCACAGCGATCGCAGAAGCCCACGCCAGCGGCACCGACCAGCGAATCGTCACGAGCATCTGACTGCTTGCGGCGGCAGCGGCGACCGGGAAGGCCGCCAGTGTGATGAGGGCGACGACTGAAACGAGATGCCCCTGGTCGTAGGCGGCAGGGGCGAAGATCCGCAGCAGCGACGGCGCGGCAACGGTGATGCCCAGCACCGCCCATGCCACCAGCGAGAACACACCGTCGCGTGATGCGGCAATCACCCTCCAGCGCGCGACGTCATCGGTGATGCTCTTCAGACGCGGCAGCCAGGCGCGGTTGGTGAACGTGAGCATCAGCGTGACGACATTGCCGACGGTGAAGGCCACCTGATAGCGCGCCACCTGCACCTGGCCCAGCACACGCTGAATGATGAACCGATCACCAGCGGTCAGCAGGAAAGACGACAGTCCTGCGAGCGCCAGCGGCAACCCGAGGCGCAGCCCACGACGCAGCGTCTCACGGTCACGCAGGCCCGCCAGCCGGGGCCGGGTCCATGCCAGACCCAGCGTCAGCGCCGTCACCTGCCCGACGATCCCCCCCAGCGCATAGATCTCTGGGGTCCGCTCCCACGCAAACAGCAGCCCGATGCCGATGATCTGGCTGCCCACCGTGGAGATCAGCGAGACGGTGGCGAACCTCGCGAGCCGATCCTCGGCCTGCAGCAGCGACAACACCAGCAGCACCCCAGCGCCGGGAGCCGTCCAGCCCAGCGTGATGAGCACCAGCGTGAAGCTTGAGAACCCGAGGGCCGGCGCCCAGAAAGGCGCCAGCAACGCGATGCCCCCCACGATGACCGCGTCGATCGCCAGGCCTGCGGCAAGCAGCCCCCGGGCTCGTGTGGGATCGTTGTCCTCGACCCGCTGCATCTCCAGGGCCTGGTCCAGGCCCAGCACGGTGACGACGATCAAGAGCTGGTACAGCGCGATGGCTGCTGAGAGCGAACCGAAGCCCGCCACCGGCAGCGTGTACGCCAACACCGGTGAGACCACGGTGGCGACGACCATCTGCATCGACCAGATGACGACGTACAGCATGCCCCGGCCGAAAAGGTCGAAGGCCTGACCGCGAGACCCAGCATTCCCCGCTGTCATGGCAGGCGCCACAGCTCCCGCTCAATGCGGTCCAGAACAGGCCAGGAGTCCTCGGTGAACTTGCGTGCAAACAGCGCAGGAGCGGTCACTCGGGTGCGGGCCGCATGCAGCGCGGGAAGATCCTCCAGCCCCAGCACCCGCGGGTGTGGGCTGGGCTGCCTGCCCCAGTCGATGTGCCAGGCGTGCCCGCCGCGCACATGGCTGGTCTCCCAGTCCATCCCGAAGGCTGGTGAGACGAGCAGGCTCGGCAGCATCACCTCGTCGGGGATCCACACGTCGTGGAAGTACTGGACCAGGTCGTCGCGGGTGTCGACGAGCTCCAGCAGCCGCTCAACGTGACGGCGCGCCAGAATCTTCAGCTGCGATCCCCCGGCGGGCCGCACCCCACGCGGCCAGCGTCTCGGCATGAACGACCACACCCGCTTGCGGTTGCGCACCCTGTTGCGGAAGATGAACCGGTCATAGCCGCCCATCGGGCCCCAGAACGTGATCGGCAGCCGCCACACGTCGGCCCACGAAGCTCCCCTCAGGCCGGAGAGCCGATCAGTGAGCCGGTCGACACCCACCAAGGGATAGTCTGCACCCGTCATCATGATGACGTGCTCGGCATCGGTGTGCTCCAACGCTGCCCGGTACCCAGCGAGTTCAGCCTCCACCAACTGGTATGTCGCCCATTCGGAGGCGAAACGCGGCACTGTTCGGACCCGCTGCGGCAGACCGTCGGTCAACTCGGCATAGCGGGCCTCGGACACCCTCGCATCAACATGCAGGAACACTGGAACCCCGTCGAGGGCCCCGACGGCAAGGGCGCGATCGTCGCCGCGGTGCGCGACGACCTGTGGCCGCTCGTCGAGCAGGGCGCGGTGCAGCCGGTGGTCCACGAGTACCTCCCCGTCGCCGAGGCGTCCCGCGCGCACGCCGCGCTCGACGCGGTCGGCGCGGACCTCGGCGAAGGCGAACTCAACACCGCGATTGAGGCCTCGATCGACGGCAAGGTCGCGGACC
>CAKZJI010000374.1 GCA_936941515.1 uncultured Propionibacteriaceae bacterium | reverse complement strand
CCGCGTTCCTCGGAGGGATCTGTGCCGAACGCCTCGACAGCCCGCCAAGCCGTTCGCTCTGCGCGGCGGCAGACCGTCCGCGCGACGTGGAGTTGCGCCGCCGATGGGCTGCCGCCGGGGAGGATGAAGGAACGAAGATTCGGGAGCTCGGCGCCCAGCTCGTCACACCAGGCCTCCAAGCGATCTATTGATGCCTGTTCGATCCGCAGGGGTGGATAGGGGGGATTCGGATGCTTCGGAGTGCTGAGATCAGCGCCAACGTCGAACAGCTCGTTTCGGATGAGCCTCAGCATCTCCACGACCCGTTCAGGCAGGCCGCCGAGGGCCACGGCCAAAGCCAGCACTGAGTTTGTCTCGTCGACTGCGCCATAGGCCTCAACGCGCCAATCAGTCTTGGAGACCTGGGAATTGTCACTCAGCCGGGTGGTCCCCGCGTCTCCGGTGCGGGTGTAGATACGGGTCAAGTTCACCATGGACCAAGTCTAATGTCGCGATGCAGCCGAGAGCCTTCGGCCTGGTCGCCTCCATGGCGTGCTCATCCACCGTGGTGCCCCTCCTATCCGCCGATCCTTCGGGAGGAGAGACGCTGCTGTTCAGGGCTTTGGGGGCAAACGGCATAAGATTGCCCCGTGTCAGTCAAGAGGTTTGTGCCCATCGTCGCTACCGCTTTGCTCCTTCTGGGATGCGGCGATGCGAATCAGTCAGCTTCGCAGGATGGATCGGCGGGATCGGAGTCCGAGGGGGTTCAACGTGCCGGAACCTGCAGCTATCCACCGAACGGTGAACCCGCCAAGCCTGTGGATCCCCCCAGCACTCAGGATGTGCTGAACACCGGGGAGGCAAGCGCCACGCTGCATATGACCGCGGGGGACGTTGCAATCACCATGGACCGTGGCGCCACGCCATGCACAACCAACTCATTCCTATCGCTGGTGCAGCAAGGCTGGCTGGATGACACCAGATGCCATCGGCTCACCGACCAGGGCATTTTTGTGCTGCAATGCGGTGATCCCTCCGGGACAGGTATGGGCGGCCCTGGGTATACCGTTCCCGACGAATTGAGCCCACTGACCACCGGGCTCGAGGCGAGTGGGGCAGGCGGGGTGATCTATCCGCGAGGCACCGTGGCCATGGCGAATACAGGCCATCCGAACACAGGGGGATCGCAGTTCTTCATCGTGTGGGATGACTCGCAGCTGCCTCCCTCTTACACCGTCTTCGGGAAGGTCGATGACACAGGTCTGGCGGTTGTACAGGGCATCGCCTCTCAGGGGGTCGATGCAGAAGATGGTACGAGCCCCATAGCGGAGGCGTTGATCACCTCAGTCAGTCTGGGATAGTCCCGCTCACGCCGAGTCCAGAAACTCACTGCACAGTGTCACGAAGGCCTCCGGATCATCAGCATGCACCCAATGACCAGCCCGTTTCAAGGTGATCGTCAGGGCGCGGGGAAACAAGGCCTTCATCGCGGCAGTGTGCTCCGGCAGGACGTAGGAGGACAATTTGCCCGCCACCCACCAGACGGGGCCTTCGT
>CAKZJI010000373.1 GCA_936941515.1 uncultured Propionibacteriaceae bacterium | reverse complement strand
GCGCGCCCACAGGTAGTCGCTGCCCACGATCCACCACCGGCGCAGGCCGCGCTCACGTCGCAGCCATTCGAGGGCCGGGCGGATCTGGTCCTCGGGCGTCTCGCCCGTGAGGAAGACGCCGGCCGTCGACTCGCCGCCCTCGTAGAGCGCGGTGTACACGTAGGGCACCCGCAGGTCGAGGCGCGCGGACAGCGCCCGTCGCACGTCGGAGGTGTGCCAGCCGACGATGGCGTCGATCTCGCCCGCCGCCAGCAGGGATTCCACCTCGCGGGTCACGTTCGCCACGCCGGTCGCGGAGTCGATGGGGCGCACGGCCAACTCGCGCCCGAGGATCCCGCCCCGGGTGTTGATGTCGTCGGCCGCCAGCGTCGTGCAACTGAGGCACGACGGGCCGAACAGCCCCGCGGGGCCACGTCGGGGGTACAACAACCCAACGGTGTACTCGCTCATGGACGTCCGCTCGTCTGAAGTCCTGCACTACGGACCGGTGTACGACCGAGCCTACGCGGAGCACGCCCGCAGCGGCGAGGGAACGCGATACAGTGGTCGCGGATTGCGATGACACAGTCGAAGATCGGGGCGGACATGGACGCGAGCGCGGACCTGCGGGAGGCGCCGGGGCGCACCGCTTTCGCGGCCGTGTGCGACGCCGACGACCTCGTCATGAACGTCCTCACCCCGGCCCTCGCGGAGCACGACCTCACGGTCGAGCACTTCCGCGCGCTGCGGCTGCTCGCCGCGGTCGAGGGCGCCACCGTCGGTGAGCTGGCGGCCCGGACCGGCACCACTCCGTCGTCCACCACCCGCCTGGTCGACCGCTCCGAATCGGGACAAGTTCGCCCCGGTGGTGTCCAGATCTGCTGACCTACGCCAGCACTCACCAGCCCGTGCCTCGAACCGGCGCCCCGGAGCTACTGGGCGAACCTCGGGTTCTACTGCCCACCACCCGGGTGTACTGCCCGAGTCTCGGGGGGTCGGGCAGTACACCCAGCTGTCGGCCAGTGATACCCACCTGTCGGACATTGCAACCAGCGCACGCTCCGTCCCACACCGGCCGCCCACATGCCCCACCCGGGCACCTCCGGGCGCCGTCGGCCCTTGTCAGGAGACGCCGAGGATCGCCTTGATCGGGGCGAGGGTGAAGTAGACGACGAACATCGCGCAGGCCACCCACATGAGCGGGTGGATCTTCCGCGCCCGCCCCTGAGCGACCTCGATGACCAGGTAGGACACGAAGCCGGCCCCGATCCCGTTGGTGATCGAGTAGGAGAAGGGCATCATGATGATGGTCAGGAAGGCCGGCAGGGCGATCTCCGGAGACGTCCAGTCGATGTCGGTCACCTGCATCATCATGAGGAAGCCGACCACCACGAGCGCCGGGGTGGCCGCCTCGTAGGGGACCATCTTGACCACCGGGGCGAAGAACATGGACAGGGCGAACATGCAGCCGGTGACCACCGAGGCCAGGCCCGTGCGGGCCCCCTCCCCCACGCCCGCGGCGGACTCCACGTAGGAGGTGTTCGAGGAGACGCCCCCGACACCACCGGCGATGGCGGCCAGGGAGTCGACGACGAGGATCTCACGGGTCTTGGGCGGGCTGCCGTGCTCGTCGAGCAAGTCGCCCTCGGCACCGATGGCGACCATGGTGCCCATCGTGTCGAAGAAGTCGGCCAGCAGCAACGAGAACACCAGCACCATCAGGGCCAGGAACGTCGGGAGGCTGAACTCGCCGTCGACGATGAATGCCCCCATCATGTCGACTCGCAGCAGCAGGCCGAGGTCCGGCAGGGAGAAGTTCGCCAGGGAGGGCACGTTGAGCGCCCATCCCGTGGGGTTCTGCTCACCGACGTGCGGGCCGATCTTCCCGATGGCCTCGGCGATGATGGCCAGCACCGTCGCGGAGATGATGGAGATCAGCATGGTGCCTTTGACCTTCAGGACCTGCAGCGCGATCAGCAGGAACAGCCCAGCGACGAAGACGAGGATCGGCCAGCCTGACAGGGACCCGCCGATGCCGAGCTCGACGGGCGGAGACCCGGCTGGCTTGCGCACCACCCCGGCGTTGATGAGCCCGACGAAAGCGATGAACAGGCCAATGCCGACGGAGATGGCGGTGCGCAGGGTTTTCGGGACGGCCTTGAACACCGCCGTCCGGAAGCCGGTGAGCACCAGAATCGCGATCAGGATGCCCTCCCAGACCACGAGCCCCATGGCCTGAGGCCACGTCATCTGCGGGGCGAGGGCGTAGGCGACCAGGGCGTTGAGCCCCAGCCCGGTGGCCATGCCGATGGGGAATCTCCCGATGAAGCCCATGAGCAGCGTCATGAGCCCGGCGACCAGAGCAGTTGCGGCTGCCACCATCGCGATGGACGCCCCAACAGCGGCTGTATCCACCTGGGTCATGGCCTCATCCAGGAACTTGGGTGCCCCAGAGATCAGGTTGCCGTCCCTGTCCGATGAGGTGCCGATGATCAGGGGATTCAGCGCGATGATGTAGGCCATCGCGAAAAACGTCACCAGGCCACCGCGCACCTCCTGGGCAACCGATGAGCCACGCTTCGCAATGTGGAAATAGCGCTCAAGCCAAGACCCGGTTGCGGGAACGTCAGCGCCGCTGTTCAACCGTCGTGCGGCTTTGGGTGATTTCATGACCACGTGCCGGAATCTTAGACGTGATGCACCCCAAAACGGCATTGCCGCACAGGGAATATGCCGATCGCCGCACTAGTCGAAGAGCTGGTCGTCGATCCCGATCGTGTCGAACACCGGTTCCGGCAATTCCCTGGGACGTTCGGCGGCTACGACATTCGAGTGCCCTCCGCAGCCGTGGTCGAGGCTGACCACATGCCCATCCGACTGCGAGTACTCGTTGGCGCATGCCCCGAACAGCGTGCCGAGCGAGCCCCGCAGCGGAACGAAATAGCCACACGAGGAGCAGGCTGCCGGGGCATGGCGGCTGCCCTCATCCGTGGCGCCGGGAGCCCCTGCCAACCAGCGTTCGGCAGCGGAGTCACGTCCGGCGAGGGACAGCACTCGCTCCCGCCCGAGTCCCAGCTCTGCGACGGTGGAGCGCAGCTGCGCCCATTCGGCCGGATTGGCGTCAGCCGGCAGATCGGTGGCGGCAAAACCGGGTTCGAGTCGCGGGTCGTTGTCGGGGGTTGCCATCAGCAGACCCGGGGCGATGTCGCCGGGTTGGATTCGCTGCTCCCACGGCACCCAGTCGGGCGCGATCAACGATCCGGGCTGGGGCAGCAGGACCACCTCGTTGACGGTGGCGACGCGAGCCCTGGAGGCCCGGACCAGTGTGACAGCCCAGTGCCAGTCGGGGTAGCCGGGCAGCAGGCATGCGAAGAAGTGGGTGACGACACGCTCTGCGTCAGCAACCACCCCGAGATGCTCACCGACGGACGACTCGCCGCCGGTCTCGACGGCGGCTGCACGAGCCAGGCTGACCGCAGCCACGGCGACCGGGTCAAGTTTCGCGACGGTCACGCTCACAGCTCCAACTCGTCGGCGACGCGACGCAGCACCGCGGCGATCTTCGCGCCATGTCTGCCGTCGGGGTGGCGGCCATGCCGATAGCCATTGCCCAGGGAGTCGAGCATCTTGATGAGGTCCTCAATGATCACAGCCATATCCTGCGGTTTCTTGCGGGAGGCCTTGGAGAGCGACGGCGGGGCGTCGATCAGCCTGACGGACAGCGCCTGCTCACCCCTGCGCCCCTCGACGACTCCGAATTCGACCTTCTGTCCGGGCCTCAGACTGGTCACTCCGTCGGGCAGCACGCCGACGCGCACGAAGACATCGCCACCGCCGTCCTTGGAGATGAACCCAAAGCCCTTTTCGGCATCAAAGAAGCGGACCTTTCCGGTGGGCATGATCGGGCTCTCCCTCGTTAGTGAAGCTGGCAGGCAAGTCTATCTTGCCGCAGACAACGACGAAACGCGAGAAGGTGAGGAAGAGTCTCAGATCATGTGCTCCTGGATGTGACGGAAATACTCTCCCATCCTCAGCTTTGAGGCGGCAGCCTCATCAACCACCACCAGAGTTCCCGGATGGAATTGGAGGACTGAGGCCGGGCACATCGCCGTGACCGGCCCCTCCACCATGGAGGCCACCGCATCGGCCTTGTGAGCGCCGGTCGCCACCATCACGATGTGCCGCGCCTCCCTGATGGTGCCCAGGCCCTGGGTGACGCAATGGGTGGGAACCTGCTCGCTCTTCTCGAAGAATCGCGCGTTGTCAGCACGAGTCTGCTGGGTGAGCGTCTTGACGCGGGTCCGGGAGTCGAGTGCGGAGGTGGGTTCGTTGAACCCGATGTGCCCGTTGCCGCCGATGCCCAGCACCTGCACATCGACACCGCCTGCCGCACGGATCGCGGCATCGTATTCGGCAGCCGCGGCCGCCAGGTTCTCAGCCATGCCGTCAGGAACATGAACTTGCGCAGGATTCATGTGGAGGGGCTCCACGACCGTGCGGTTGATTGTCTGCCGGTAGCTGAGCGGATGCGCGGGATCGATGCCGACGTATTCATCCAGGGCAAAGCCCATGCCGTTGGCTAGGTCCACCTCACCGGCATCGGCACGGTGCGCCAGCTCAGCGTAGAGCGACAGCGGTGAGCTTCCCGTGGCCAGGCCGAGGACCGGCCTCGCGACGCCCCTCAACCAGGTGATGACACGTTCTGCGGCAACCCGCCCCACCTCGGCGTCGTCGGCGCAGATGACAACTTCCATCGTTGGACTCCTCACATTCTCAGCCACCAAATCGCTCACTTTGCGATGCGAAATGAACATTACGCGCACTGATTCTGCGCAGTCATCCTTCTGGGGCTCCCGAGGGACAAGTGATCAGCACCGGTGCTCACGCAGCTTCGGCGGGGACCGGCTCCCCCACTATCCTTGGCCGCATGGCTACCTGGACTGACGGCGCAGCATACGCTCCCATCGAGCGGCCCGACGGCTTCGCCTCCCCAGTCGCAGACCCCCTGCCCGTGGCGGCCCCATACAGCGCCGACACGCCCGGTGCTGTTCCCCAGCCCTCTGGCTTCGCACCGATGCCGCAGGCTCCTCCCCTGAACGCGCTCGGAACGCCACCCACAACGAACCGGAACCCGGCGGCGCCGTTCGAGGTGCGCTCCGCGCTGCTGACCACCGCCCCCGGCTACGGGCCGCGCAACCCGCACACGCCCTTCGCCGTGAACACAGTGACCACGACGGGCTCCACAGGGCAGACGGCCCCACCGCATCCTGCAGCCCGCCTGGACACCCCGGGGGCCCCATCATTTCCCGGAGCCCCGTATGCCGCACCTCCGCAGCCCGTTCCCGCAGTCACCAGCGCCCAGCTCACCTTTTACGTGATCGCGGGTTTCAGCTTCCTTTTCGGCGCCTTCCTCCCCTCAGCCGCGCCCTGGCTGTTCATCGCCGGCGGCGGGCTGCTGCTGCGCACGGAGGGATACGGCAGGCAGCTGGGCTTCGGGGCCATCGGGGCAGGCATGATAGCCATGCTGCCGCTGCTGTATGGAGGGCTCCCGCCGCTGACCTTCCTGCTCCGGTGGACAGGAATCGGTCTCAGCGTCGGGAGCCTTCTCATCGGCCTCAGCAGGAGACCGCGGTGAACCGGGTCAAGGAAGCCCCCGAACTTTCTCCCATTCAGCCGCGCTCAGCGGAACGGTTGACTCCTCATATTCCCCCAAGTCCAGAGGCCGCTCCGGACGGGACTCAGCCACCTCGGTGAGCCGTGAAGGCCACACACTCCCCGGCAGCGCATCAAGCCGAAACCACCCAAAGCCCCTCAGACGGGTTCGCTCCACCCGTGTCCAGCCGGCATCCACCGGATCGAAATGCTCGACGCGGGCCAGGAAGAAGACGTCGCGCTGATACCGGATGCGGTCGGAGAAGCCATGACAGGCCTGACCATATGCCACGGGTCCGGTGAGCTGCGCAGGCTCAAGGCGCAGACCGGTTTCCTCCACCACCTCACGGCAGGCCGCCTCGGGAGGCGAGTCGCCAGGCTCCAGCCCACCACCGGGAACCACCCACCAGCTACTCCCCGGGACTCCGGGATCGGTGTCGTTGATGAGCAGCACCTCCCCATCCGCCATCAGCAGCACCCGCGCCCCTGATCGCCGCTTCACCGGCCGCATCATCCGCCGTCCCGCTGCTGTTCCGCAGCCACCTGGTCGTCGATCAGCTCCCGCCAGGTCCGCACCAGCTCCGGATCCACGTAGGCCTTGTAGCTGCCCCCGGGACGGGCGGGTGAGCCGATGTGGAAGGCCCGGACCCCGGAGCGCACAAGCCACGGGACATGCTCCGGCTGCAGTCCGCCACCGGCCATGATGAGCTGGGCGACGCGACCGCTGGAACTGGCGCGGGCCGAGCTGCGGGAAGAGACGGGGCTGCGCGCGGCGGAGATGCGCTATGCCGGGCGGCTCTTCCTGGCCTACGGCTTCTGCACCCAGGCGAACCATGTCTTCCTCGCCACCGGGCTCACGCCGGGCGAAGCGGCGCTGGAGGTGGAGGAGCAGGACCTGGTGATGCTTCCATCCATTTTCACTGAGTTGGCCTA
>CAKZJI010000372.1 GCA_936941515.1 uncultured Propionibacteriaceae bacterium | reverse complement strand
GCGCCCACCTGGCCCGGGCGTTCGCCCAGGAGGGGCAGGTCATGCTGCTGGACGAGCCAACGAACCATCTGGACATCTCGCATCAGCTGGAGATCCTCGCGGCGTTGAGGGACTCGGGTGTGAGCGTCGTGGTGGCGTTGCATGACCTGAACCTGGCAACCGCCTTCTGCGACGAGGTGCTGGTGATTCATCAGGGGCAGGCAGTCTGCCTGGGGAAGCCGGCTGAGGTTCTGACCGCCGACCTGATCCGTGAGGTCTACGGCGTGGAGGTGCGGATCCTGCATCCGGAGGGCGACGAGACTCCGCTGTTCCAGTTCCTCCGTCCAGCCTCCCCCACAATGTGACGGCTCCCGCAGGCGGATGGGATCACCGTCCGCCTGCGAGGGCCGCATTCCAGGGGTTTACTGGTGTCGTTCCCCGGTGAGCATGGTCAGGACCAGGATGTTTCGCTCCGGGGCGTCGGCTGGGCAGTCGACCCGATGGGTGAGGTGGCTGGTCAGATGCAGCACCACGCCGGGACGCATCTCGACCACGTCGACGCCGCAGGTGAACAGCAGCCTGCCCTGGGTGCACTGCACGGTGATGGGATGCGCGGACTGGTGGTCGTCGAGGCACTGGCCGGGTGCGAAGTTCATCAGGATGATGTTGGCTCCGTCGCCTTGAAGGTGGCGGCGAACTCCGGGCCGGTTGCGCGACGGGTCCGTTTCCGGAGCCGCAGCCACCGAGTCGATGACGGTCATCGTCCCGGACGGGGACACCTCGGGGGCTCCGAAGACGTCGGGGGTGTTGACGGGCACTGTCGTGTCGGACGGGGTGTGCTCGGACATGAGCTGCTCCTTTCAGGCGGGGCGATGCTGGTGGACGCGGTGGCCGGCGGCGAACATGCCCTTCATGTTGACTCCCGCCAGGGCGCGGTCCAGCTGCTGCGGGTTGGGGGAGACGAAACCGGTGATGGTGTCGACTCCGTAGTCGAAGAGCACGGGGTTGAGTGGCACCGACGGCCCGACCAGCACCGTGTGGGCGTTGCGCGAAAGCTCGATCAGGCGTGGCGCGGTCTTGTTCACGAAAGCAGAGCCGGAGATGAACACGTAGTCGCATTCGGGCAGGAGGTATTCGCAGGCGGAGTCCGGGTAGTCGCCGGACTGCGGGTTCCGTTCCAGGCAGATGTACTCCCCCGCCGACTCCAGGGCTACCTGGGCGAAGGGGAAGTGTCCGATGACCGCCACCTTCTTGCCCGTAACCTCCGTCGCGTAGGGGTCGAAGACCATACCCCAGTTGACGCCCTCCCCGGTGGGCACGAAGCCGTTGGCCTCAGCCACTGAGGGGGTGCTGTGCCAGGAGTTGATGGCGGCCTGCCCGATGGAGCCTTCCGCCAGGTTCCAGCTGCGCACCAGCTGAGCGGCCTCCCGCAGCGGGATGCCGTCGAGGGTGACTCCGGGGAAGATGTCGGGTCGGGATTTGACGTTCATCGTCCACGCCATGCCTGCGCCGCCCGCGGAGTTGATGACCCGCGTCCATTGCGCGCCGACGTTGACCGTTGTCAGGGTCACCTCCTCCGGGATCGCATTGATCAGTGTGTCGTAGATCTCCCAGGGGTTTCCCATTCCGCTCTCCGTCCAGACAAGGTGAGGCTTACCCGTTGGAGAGTACACGGCGAAATTCGTCGCCAAAACCCCTAGCTTTCATCGCCGAGCAGCGTTATCATCGTCATGTGACGATGAACGAGATGGGGTCCGCTCCCCCGCAGACGGAGACGGCGACGACGCTGTTCCGTTCCCTGTCTGACCCGAACAGGTTGGCCATCGTCCGGCATCTCATGCTGTCAGAGCATCGGGTGGCCGACCTCGTGAAGCATTTGGGGCTGGCGCAGTCGACGGTGTCGGCCCACGTGAGGGGGCTGCGCGACAGCGGTCTGCTGAGCGCTCGGGTGAGGGGCCGGGCCACCTTCTACTCCCTGGCCGAGCCTGAGCTGATCACCAATCTCCTGGCGGCCGCCGACGACCTGCTGGTCGCAACCGGCGAGGTCCCAGTCAATTGCGAACCGGAAGAGGACGCACAATGAGCAAGCACCACGACGATCACGACCACTCCTCACACAGCCATGGTCACGACCATGGACATGGCCACAGCCACAATCATGCGCATGGCTCGACGAACCGGAAGCGCCTGGGGATAGCCCTCGGCATCACGGGGCTGATCTTCATCGCCGAGGTAATCGGGGCGATCGTGACGGACAGCCTGGCGCTGCTCGTCGACGCCGGGCACATGCTGACCGACTCCATGGGCCTGGTGGTGGCCCTCATCGCCGCGACGCTGATGAAGCGGCCACCGTCGGAGCAGCACACCTGGGGCTGGCAGCGCGCGGAGGTGTTGTCGGCGGGAGCACAGTCCGCGATCCTGCTGTGCGTCGGCGGGTATGCGATCTTCGAGGGCATCACCAGGCTCTTCGCCCCTCCGGAGGTGGAGGCAGGCGGGGTGGCTCTCATCGGTGTGATCGGTCTGCTCGGGAATGTGGCGTCGCTGCTGGTGCTGCTCGGTGGGAGGGACAGCAATCTGAACATGCGGGCCGCCTTCCTGGAGGTGCTGAACGACGCCCTCGGATCGGTGGCGGTGATCGTCTCCGCCATCGTGATAGCCCTGACCGGTTGGACACGCGCCGACACCGTCGCTGGTCTTCTGGTGGCGCTGCTGATCGTGCCGCGGGCGTTGAAGCTGCTGAAGGAGTCGGGGTCGATCCTGTTGGAGACCACCCCCACGGGTCTGGATCTGGCGAAGGTGCGGCAGCACATGTCGGAGCATCCGCACGTCAAGGGGGTGCACGACCTTCACGCCTCCGTCGTCTCCAGCGACCTGCCGGTCCTGACCGCACACGTGGTGTTGGCCGACGAGTGCTTCACCGACGGCCACTCGCAGGAGATCCTCTCCGAGATCCAAGAATGCCTGACCACACACCACGAAGTCAGCATCGAGCACTGCACGCTGCAGCTGGAGTCGGAGGACGTCGCCCAAGGGCACAAGGAGCACCTGCACGCCTGAGGTTCGCGGGCGCTGTCCTTTTGGACAGGTGATCCTGTTCCTGCGGCTGGGGCGAAGGGCCGGGTGGCGTTGCGACGCTGATGCCATGAGAAACACAACCAGCAAGTCCACATCATCCACTGCACCAGCCACCAAGCACATCAGCAAACACAAGCCCCGCGGCTCCTTCCTACTGCGCTCTCTGGCACTGCCGGTGGCAGCTGTCATGGGAGCCGGTGCCTTCATGCTGCACGGCTCAGGCACAGCCATGGCGGCCCCACCAGAACCCACCGAATCAGCCACAGTCCCTGCGTCCCCCTCCCCCTCTGGTTCCGCCTCTGCTTCTGACACCGATTCATCCACTGAGTCCGCCGAGAAAGCCCGCCTGACAACCACCGCACAGGGCCTGGTGGACGCCGGCTTCCCGGCGGCCCTGGCCGCAGTGACAAAAGCCGACGGAAGCACCGTCGGCGTCGCCGTCGGCAAGGGAAACCTGGAAACCGGCGAAGCCCCACCCCTCGACGGCGAAGTCCGCATCGGATCCAACACCAAAACCTT
>CAKZJI010000371.1 GCA_936941515.1 uncultured Propionibacteriaceae bacterium | reverse complement strand
AGCTCGGCGATTCGCGCCACATCCGCCGCGGCCTTCGCCTTGCTGGGGCGACCAGCGCGTGAGGTCTTCCTAGGGGCCAGGGGAGTGACCGTGGCATCCTTGGGGCCCGTGGGCTGCTTCTTGTCCGCCATGAGCACATCCTACCCGTAATCCGAACATCTGTTCGATGGCGGCGTGTCGTGGTGGATTGATCTCCGGAGCCCCTATCCGGATGCGGAAAATGTCGGTGCCCTCGTGTTGGCTCAAGGTCATGCGAGACCTCCCAGAATCGAACGGGTGTTTGAAAGCTGCGGAGGAGTCGTGTAGCGTTTCGAACATCAGTTCGATGTGTCGCGGATTGCGGCCATCGGTGAGTCAGGAGGTAGTTATGAGCAACGCTGTTGTCGAATCGACCGCCGTCAGCCTGCGCAGGAGGGTCGCTCTGGCTCGTCCGGGTGGCCGCCCGACCCAGCCTCGGACCTGCTCTCGCGTTGTTCGCGATGATGCGTCGACGGTCAAGCGCTCGGCCTGCGTCGTGCAGCGCCCGCGGCGGAGCCTGTGGATGCGGCTGAAGATGATCGCATTCACGATCCTGACGACCTTCGGCTTCCTGGTGGCGGCACCGCAGCTGTTGGCCATGATGGGGCCCGACCCGGCCGTCGATCCTGTCCCCGGCGATCCCGCCTGGGCGCATGTCCTCAACGACTGAGAGGCCACGGCTGCGCGACACGCGAGCAGGTGTTTGATCCTGGGGCGTCTCGGGCATAGAGTTCCCACATCTAGTAGTTGCAGCCTCGTTGTTGCCCAACACTTTGTGTTTTTAAGCGTTGGGGGCGGGGCTCAGCTGTCATCCACCCCGGGGGGAATCCGGGTCATCTGTCAGGGAGCTGCGCTGTGTTCTGTCCGTTCTGCCGCCATTCGGACACCAAGGTGTCCGACTCGCGGGCGACAGATGACGGCTTGGCCATCAGGCGCCGCCGGATGTGCGTGGCATGTCAGCGCAAGTTCACAACCGTGGAGCAAATCCAGCTGTATGTCCTGAAGCGCTCGGGCGTGGTGGAGGCATTCAGCCGGGAGAAGGTCATCCGTGGGGTGGCCAAGGCCTGCCAGGGCAGGCCCGTCACCGCCGCCCAGCTTGCCGCCCTCGGACAGCAGGTTGAGGAGGCTCTTCGCTCCATGGGACAGGCCGAGTTGACCTCGGAGGACATCGGTGTGGCAATCCTCGGCCCCCTGGCCGAGCTGGACGCCGTGGCCTACCTGCGTTTCGCCTCGGTCTACAAGAACTACGAGTCGGTGGATGACTTCATCGCTGAGATCCAGTCGATGAGACAGGGGGACGGGGTGCTGGGCTCTGCGGCCAGGCCGCAGCCTCAGCGTCGTCGTCGCCGCAATTCCCAGGAGACCGACGCCCAGGAACCCCTGATCGGCTGATCTCTCCGCAATTTTTCCGTCGTTTGATTGAGGAAGCTATGACCACTATGACCAAGTCACCCAGCCGCCGGAGCCGCGGTGGTGAGCAGCCCTCGCTCGGGGTCGGGCTCACCATCAACCGCGTGTTCTCCACTGAGGGGGTTCACCCCTATGACGAGGTCACCTGGGAGCTCCGCGACGTGGTGCAGACCAACTGGAAGACGGGGGACGTTGTCTTCGAGCAGCGTGACGTCGAGTTCCCCGACTTCTGGAGCGTCAACGCCTCCACCATCGTCACGAACAAGTACTTCCGGGGGGCGCTGGGCACCCCGCAGCGTGAGCGCAGCCTCAAGACCTTGATCGACCGCGTGGTGGGGCAATACGTCCGCGCTGGCATCGACCACGGCTATTTCGCCTCCGACAAGGACGCGGAGATCTTCGAGGCGGAGCTGACCTGGCTGCTGCTCCACCAGTACTTCTCCTTCAACTCGCCCGTGTGGTTCAACGTGGGAACGGCCTCCCCCCAGCAGGTCTCCGCCTGCTTCATCCTCAGCGTCGACGACTCCATGGACTCCATCCTCAACTGGTACAAGGAGGAGGGATTCATCTTCAAGGGCGGCTCCGGCGCCGGGCTCAACCTCTCGCGCATCCGCTCGAGCAAGGAGCTCCTCTCCTCCGGAGGCACCGCCTCCGGCCCCGTCTCCTTCATGCGCGGCGCCGACGCCTCCGCGGGCACGATCAAGTCGGGCGGCGCGACCCGCCGGGCGGCGAAGATGGTCGTCCTCGACGTCGACCACCCGGACATCGAGGAGTTCGTCGAGACCAAGGCCCGTGAGGAGGACAAGATCCGGGCGCTGCGCGATGCCGGTTTCGACATGGATCTCGGTGGCAAGGACATCACCTCCGTGCAGTACCAGAACGCCAACAACTCGGTTCGGGTGACAGACGAGTTCATGACCGCCGTCGAGGGCGGGACCGGCTTCGGGCTGCGTGCCCGCACGACCGGTGAGGTGATCGAGCGGGTTGACGCGCGGGAGCTGTTCCACAAGATTGCCAAGGCAGCCTGGGAATGCGCTGATCCTGGTGTCCAGTACCACGACACCATCAACTCCTGGCACACCACCCCGGAGAGTGGTCCCATCACCGCCTCCAACCCGTGCTCCGAGTACATGAGTCTGGACAACAGCTCCTGCAACCTCGCCAGCCTCAACCTGCTGAAGTTCCTGCGTGAGGATGGAACTTTCGACGCTGAGACCTTCGTGAAGGCCGTCGAGCTGATCATCACCGCGATGGACATCTCCATCTGCTTCGCCGACTTCCCGACGGCGTCGATCGGCGAGACCACCCGCAACTATCGTCAGCTCGGCATCGGATACGCCAACCTCGGTGCGCTTCTCATGGCCATGGGCAAGGGCTACGACTCCGATGGCGGGCGTTCCACGGCGGCCGCCATCACCTCGATCATGACGGCCACCGCCTATCGCCGCTCCGCGGAGCTGGCTGGAGTCGTCGGGCCCTACAACGGCTATGGGCTCAATGCGGAGGCGCACAAACGGGTGATGCGCAAGCATCGCGCCGCCAACGATGACGCCCGCATCATGCCCGCTGACAAGGCCCTGCACGACGTGGCCACCCGCGAGTGGGAACAGGTGGTTGCCCTCGGCCAGACCAACGGCTACCGCAATGCGCAGGCCTCTGTCCTGGCGCCCACGGGCACCATCGGCTTCATGATGGACTGTGACACCACCGGCATTGAACCCGACTTCTCCCTGGTGAAGTTCAAGAAGCTGGTTGGCGGAGGCTCCATGCAGATTGTCAACCAGACCATTCCCAGGGCCCTCGCCAAGCTCGGCTACACCCCGGAGCAGACGCAGGCCATCGTCGACCACATCTCCCAGCACGGGCATGTCGTCGGCGCCCCGGACCTGGCGGAGGGGCACTATGAGGTCTTTGATACTGCTATGGGGCAGCGGGCGATCTCGCCTATGGGTCATGTGCGGATGATGGCGGCGGTCCAGCCGTTCCTTTCTGGAGCGATATCGAAGACGGTGAACCTGCCTGAGACTGCTACTGTCGAGGACATCGCGGATGTCTATCGGCAGGGTTGGAAGCTGGGGTTGAAGGCCCTTGCGGTCTACCGTGACAACTGCAAGGTCGGGCAGCCGCTGTCCGATGGCAAGAAGGGCGATGATGCGCAGGAGCGGGTCGTTGAGAAGATTGTGGAGAAAGTCGTCTATCGCCCGAAGCGGGAGCGGCTGCCCAAGTCCCGCCGCGGTCGCACTACTAGCTTCTCGGTTAGCGGGGCCGAGGGGTACATGACATCCGGGGCCTATGAGGATGGCCGCCTGGGTGAGGTGTTCCTCAAGCTCGGGAAGCAGGGGTCGACTCTGGCGGGTGTGATGGATGCCTTCTCGATCGCGGTGTCTATTGGTCTGCAGTACGGGGTGCCTCTGGAGAGCTTCGTGCAGAAGTTCACTAACTTGAAGTTCGAGCCTGCGGGCATGACGGACGATCCGGACATTCGCATTGCCCAGTCGTTCATGGACTACATCTTCCGTCGCTTGGCGATGGACTATCTCAGTTTCGATGACCGTGCTGAGCTGGGCATCTACACGGCTGCTGAGCGGGCTCGCTATGTCGAGACTGGCAGTTACCTGTCGGAGGAGGAAGAAGCTGAGTTGCCGGAGCCTGAGAGTCTGCGTAATGACGCCGGTGACAACTTCGATGTCGACGGTGCCCGCCAGCCTTCCCTCATTGATGCTCACACCACAGCTGAGTTGATGGAGTCGTTGACCGGTAGTGCGGTGGATGCGCCGCTCTGCTTCACCTGCGGGACCAAGATGCGGCCGAGTGGTTCCTGCTACGTCTGCGAGGGCTGCGGGTCGACCAGCGGATGCAGCTGACTG
>CAKZJI010000370.1 GCA_936941515.1 uncultured Propionibacteriaceae bacterium | reverse complement strand
GGTTCCCGGCCAGCTGGCCACGGATGACGTTGGCCGCATACCTGGCGCCTTGGATCGCACCCTGCGCCACCCCGGGCACCCCGTCGACGGCCGCGAGGTCGCCGATGACGAACACCTCCGGATGCCCTGGCAGGCTGAGGTCCGGCAACACCCTCACGCGCCCGGCCCGGTCAGTCTCCGCTCCCGTCTGCTCGGCCAGCTGGGCTCCGAGGGGGTTGCCGGAGACCCCAGCCGCCCACACCTTGCACACCGAATTGACTCGCTTCGTGGAACCGTCCTTGCGCTTGACGGTGAAGCCGCTGGAGTCGACCTCGGTGACCATGCTCTCCGTCCAGATCTCCACGCCACGCTTCTCCAGTGATCTGCGGGCTGAGCCACCAAGGTCAGCACCGAAGGTCGGCAGCACCAGCGGGCCACCCTCAATGAGGATCACCCGCGCCTGTCGGGTATCGATGCGACGGAACTCCCCAACGAGCGTCTTCGACGCCAACTCCCGGATCTGCCCGGCCATCTCGACACCCGTGGGCCCCGCACCGACCACTGCGAAGGTCAGGAACCGGGAGATGTCCTCGCCCTCCGGGGCGAGCTCCGCCAGCTCGAAGGCACCGAAGATCCGGGCCCGCAGCTCCAGGGCGTCATCAATGGTCTTCATTCCGGGCGCGTAGCGGGCGAACTGGTCATTGCCGAAGTACGACTGCCCGGCCCCTGCGGCGACGATCAGGTAGTCGTAGCTGGTGACCTGCTCCACCCCATGGAAACGCCAGCGCACCTGTCTGGCGGCGGCGTCTACGCTCTCGACGAGGCCGAGCAGCACCTTGACGTTCTTGTTGTTCCGCAGAACCTCACGGGTGGCGGGGGCGATCTCCCCCTCGGACAGGATTCCCGTCGCCACCTGGTACAGCAGTGGCTGGAACAGGTGATGGGTGGTTCGGGCGATGAGCGTCACATCCACGTCGGCGCGTCGCAGGGCTTTCGCCGCGAACAGACCACCGAACCCCGACCCGATTATCACAACATGAGGCTTGCGCATATACGCATTGTGCTAGCCCTGGCCGAGGGTTGCCAAGTCGGCCAGGAAGTCTATCTCAGACTTTAACACGCAACACGCCGAGAGACTGCGGCAGCGACCTCCTCCGCCGAACGAACCGCCCCCTCCATATAGCCATTGAACTTTGCGGAATACTCCGCCCCCGCCCAGAACAGGGCCCCTTCCGGGGAGGCGAGCACCGGACCGCTCGACGTCCAGATCCCCGGCGCGAAATGCGCCCCGTGGCATCCGCCCGTGTACCGCTCAGCGCTCCAGTCCCGCTCCACATACTCGGCGGGGTGCGCAGCCTCGTCGCCGAAGGACTGCACCGCAGAGTCGATGAACGCCTGCCTGCGGTCCTCAACGGAACGCTGTGCCAGGGAATCGGCCTCCGTGCCCTCGAAGAACCCCATCAGCAGTCCCCGCCCTGAGGGGGCGAGCGTCGTGTCGAAGGTGACCCTCACCGCCCCCTCGTCAGCACTCGACTGGCCAGACCAGCCGTGCTCGCGCCAAAAGGGATGGTGATACACCAGGTACGCCTTGATGACGTTCCCGGCTGCCACTTTCTCAGCCACATCAATGCGCCACTGCGGCAGTGGCGGCTCATACTCCAGCTTCACCGACAGCCGCGGCGGCAGCGTCGAGATCACGGTTCGCGCCTCAATGACCTCGCCCGTGGCAAGCGTCACCGCGGTGCTGTCGTGGTAGGTGATCTTCACCACCGGGCTGCTCAGTCTGATCACATCGCCCAGCTCATCGGCCAGCACCTGGCACAGCGCCGCCATGCCACCCTTGACGCACTGCTGGTTGAGCCCGCCGTTGTTGGCGAGCATCGACTCAAGGTTGGGCCCCGAGTTGATCTGCAGCAGCCCCTCCTCCAGCGTCGCCTTCGGAGCCATCACACCGTAGGCGGCGGCGTAGACCTCACCGAATCGGCTCTGCGCACCCATGGTGCGCAGGTTTGTGCGCACCCAGCGCCGCAGGTCCTGTCTCAGCCAGGCATCGTTCGCCTCCACCCAGGCCGGGTCGTCGGCTAGGCGACGCGCGAGGCGACGCAGCCGCAGCAGTCCCTGACTGAGGTCAGAGACCTCGAACGGCGTCAGCTCCTCCGCATCCTCAGTCGACGGCACCTCCAAAGTCTTCCCATGAACCCGAACCACCAGGTTGCCGCGCGCAGGAATCCCTATGGTCTCCAGTCGGTAGCGTTCCACCAACTCGAAGATGGCATCATGCCCGGCCCCGATCCACTGACCACCAAGTTCCACATACTGCCCGTCGTGCAGAATGCCATTCTCGATGCGCCCGCCGACCCGGTTACGAGCCTCCAGGACGATGACGCTCAACCCCCTGTTCCGCAGGTCACGCGCAGCGACCAACCCCGCTAGTCCGGCCCCAACTATGGCGCAGTCCAGCATGTTTCCTCCTATTGACCGGAGCCATTCATTACTCCAGAGGTATTCAGACTACAAGGCGCTATTCCCTACTTGAGGGCACCCTGTCATTTATGTTGAATAACCTCTTTCACGAAAGCCATAG
>CAKZJI010000369.1 GCA_936941515.1 uncultured Propionibacteriaceae bacterium | reverse complement strand
GCGTCTGAGACAGCTCCCGGATGCCTGGCCCCTGGGTTGGTTCGACGGGGCTGGGGGCGAGGGCCTGGTCCCCGTGTATGGCCGGGTCAGGGGCGCATGCTGTCAGGGCGAGCATCCCGAGCCCCGACAGCAGCTGGCGTCGGTCAAGGAGCATGGCCGAAGTCTAGCCAGGCTACTTGTCCGCCATGCCTCGCGATGTCGGGGAGCGTTGACCAAAACTCCGACAGCTGGAGTGGAGTGGGCGATAGGTGTTGGTCTGTCCGCGACGTAAGATGACAGGCACAACCTAGCCCACAACCGAATCGGAGCCTCTCCATGAAAGAACAACAGCTCGCGGACATCGTTGAGCCCATCCTGGCGGAGGCCGGGCTGGAGCTGGACGGCATTACCGTGACCCCCATAGGGAAACGGCGCATCCTGCGCATCACCGTCGATGGCGACGGCCCGGTGGGGCGCGGTCCGGTGCTAGACGACATCGCAGACGTCTCCTCCCGAATCTCGGTGGCTCTCGACCAGACCCCCGCCGTCAGCAATGCGCCCTACACCCTGGAGGTCTCCACGCGGGGGGCCGACCGGCCCCTGACGGATCCGAGGCACTATCGCCGCAATCGCGGTCGTCTGGTGCGCCTGAGCCTTGAGGATGGCGAATGCGTCGGCCGGATCGTTGCGGCGACCGGTGATGGGGTTGAGCTTGATGTTGAGGGCGTCGTCCGGGCCTTCCCCTTCACCGACATCCGCAAGGCTCAGGTGCAGATTGAGCTCAACCCACCCAAGGAATACGCCCTTCCAGGCGATGAAGCTAACAACGAGGAGGCCTGAGATGGATATTGATCTGGCAGCTCTGCGTGCCATTGAGCGGGATAAGGAAATCCCCATGGACTACCTCATCAGGACGCTTGAGGATGCCCTGCTGAACGCCTACCAGAAGACAGACAACCCCTTGCGCGGAGTCAAGGTCGAGGTGGATCGCAAGACCGGAAGGGTGACGGTCCTCGCCCCCGAGTTCGGCGATGACGACGAGGTGATTGGCTATTACGACGACACCCCGGAGGACTTTGGGCGTGTGGCTGCCTCCACGGCCCGGCAAGTGATTTTCCAGCGTCTTCGTGAGGCTGAGGACGATCAGAAGTATGGCCATTTCTCTGGCGCAGAGGGCGACATCCTCACCGGGGTGATCCAGGCTGACCGGGATTCGCGGGCAGTGCGGATCGATCTGGGATCCCTTGAGGCTACGATGCCGTTGGCCGAACAGGTCCCGGGGGAGGATTACTCGCATGGGAAACGTCTCAGGGTCTACGTCGTCTCGGTGCGCAGAGAGTTGCGCGGCCCACAGGTTATTGTCTCCAGAACCCACCCGAATCTGGTGAGGAAGCTCTTCGCGCTGGAGGTGCCAGAGATCGCCCAGGGAGTCGTGGAGATCAAGGAGGTGGCTCGGGAGGCCGGGCATCGGTCGAAGATCGCTGTTGCCAGCAACAATCCGGATGTCTCGGCCAAGGGAGCCTGCATCGGCCCTATGGGGCAGCGGGTCCGCGCAGTTACAAATGAGCTGAACGATGAGAAGATCGACATCGTCGACTGGTCTGAGGACCCGGGGCGTTTTGTGGCGGCAGCTCTGTCGCCGGCGAAGGTGCTGTCTGTGACCGTGGTGGATGAGGCCGCGCGCGCCTGCCGTGCTGTGGTGCCTGACTATCAGCTGTCGCTGGCGATCGGGCGTGAGGGGCAGAACGCACGGCTGGCGGCGCGGCTCACGGGGTGGCGAATCGACATCCAGCCGGATGTCAGCTCATAGCCTCACCGTCCAGCGCGGATCCTGACGATCCCTGCATCGGCGGCCTTGCTGACGGCGTCGGCTTCAGCTTGGGTCAGTTTCCCCTCGGAGACTGCCTGCTCCAGAGTTGCCTTGTCCTCGGCTGCCCGTTCCTGTCGGGCTGTCTCGCGCACCTCCTCCATGGCAGAGGCGACCTTGGACTCATCCAGGCCGAGCTCCTCTGCAACGGCCTTCGCAAGGGCTGCCTGCCTGGCGGAACGATCCTCCTGAGTGGGCTTGTCCGCCTTCTCTTTCGAGGGCTGCTTGTCGGGGGCGTTGGCCTCGCGGATCTTGTGGAGCGCCTCGGTCAGCTTCGCCTCGTCAACACCAAGCTTCTGGGCGAGAGCGGCGGTGTCCATCCTGTGCCTCTTCCCGTGTCCCCTGTGCTCCTCTGACCCCTTGCCGGGGGCGGGGGCGCTGGCGCTGTCTGTGGGCTGAGGCGCTGGGGAGTCGGCGTTGGCGAGTTGGGCTGCCCCCACCCCGATGCCTGCTGCTGCGAGGACGGCTGCTCCGCCCATGATGACTTTCCTCATCGTGGTTCCTTTCCCGGCCGGCGTCTCCGGCCACACCCAACCTTCGGGTGGAAGCCTGTCAGAGGGCTGTGCAGAACCTTGGGGTGGTATGTCAAGATGGTGGGCTGTGAGCCCGATTCGTACCTGTATTGGCTGCCGCAGCCGTGATGAGCAGGGTGAAATGATCAGGTTGGTGCGTGTGGGGGACGAGGTGCTTGACGCCACCAGGCCCCGGCTTCCAGG
>CAKZJI010000368.1 GCA_936941515.1 uncultured Propionibacteriaceae bacterium | reverse complement strand
AGACCGTCAGGAAGCGGACCCGCCCGAGCACGCCCTCCAGCTGCGGCCCGAGGATGAACAGCGCGGCCATGTTGAAGGCGATGTGGAGGATGTCGGCGTGCACGAAGGCGTTTGTGATCACCTGCCACCAGGCACCGGTGGCGACACCGTCGACCCAGACGTCGCCGCCGGTGCACTGGGAGGCGTTGACGGGAACCAGGTAGGCGTCGTTGACCAGGCACCAGCCCCGTCCGCGGATGGCGAGAAGCCTGACGAGCGGGCTCTGCGACCCGCCGGTGAAGAAGATCACCGCCCAGATCAGCAGGTTGATGCCGATCAGCACCTGCGAGGTCAGGGCAGGGTGTGAGCTCTGCACCCCACCGTAGGGGAGCTGGCCCTGACGGGTCTGGCGCCGTCCCATCTCCACGCAGCTTGGGCATTGGAAGCCGACGGAGCCCGCCACCATGCAGCGATGGCATATGGGGCGGTGGCAGCGCTGGCATGCGATGCCGGTGGGTTCGTCGGGGTGGCGATAGCAGACGTTGTCTTGCATGGCGGTAAGGCTACCTGGGCGGGCCATGTATCGTGCGTGCCATGGGAGCAGGGCATTCGCATGGAGCAGCCGACGTGGAGCATGTCGCCGTCGGGGCGGCAGCACGGAAGGTTCTGATTGGGTTCCTGACGGTGGTTGCGTTTCTGACCGTCGCCGGTCTGATCTGGCTGTGGCCCTCTCCGTCGCAGGTCAGCCACAGCACGATGAAGCAGACCGACGCCCCCGGCATGACGTTCGTGCACGGCACGATCACCGACGTGCAGGATGGCTGCGCCACAGCCCAGGGCGGTCACACGAGGTGCTCCACCGCGACGGTCAGGGTCACCACCGGCGAGGATGAGGGTCAGAGTGTGTCCGTCGAGTTGCTGGGACCGTTCGCCTATGCGGGTCTGCGTGCCGGTGACGATGTGGAGCTGGGGCGGATCGACACCCCCAACGGGGTTCTGTGGTCGTTCTCCGCTGCGAACCGGACGCCGGCGTTGATCGGCATGGTGCTGCTGTTCGTCGTGGTGGTGGTGGCCGTTGCCCGGTGGAAGGGGCTGTTTGCGCTGCTCGGGCTGGCTTTCTCCGGTTTCGTGCTGGTCGGTTTCATGATGCCGGCGCTGATAACGGGCAAGCCCGGCATGATCGTCGCCCTGGTGGGGGGGACGGCCATCCTGTTCGTGGTGCTGTACGTGGCCCATGGGGTGTCGTTGCGAACGTCGACGGCCTTGGCTGGAACGTTGCTGGGTTTGGCGGTGACGACGGGGCTGGGCGCGATCTCGGTCGAGTTGGCGCGGTTGTCGGGTTTCGCCGATGAGAGCGAGTACGACCTGGCGACGGTGCTGCCTGGCCTCGACCTGAGGCAGCTGCTGATGGTAGGCATCATCGTCGGCGGGCTGGGCGTGCTGAACGATGTCACGATCACCCAGAGCTCATCTGTGTGGGAGCTGCGCGCGGCAGCCCCGTCGATGTCCCGGAGGAAGCTGTTCGCGGCGGGCATGCGCATCGGGCGCGACCACATCGCATCCACTATCTATACCATCGTGTTCGCCTACGCGGGAGGCTCCCTCGCGGTGCTGCTGCTGCTGTTCTTCACCAACCGCAACGCCTTGGACCTGCTGAATGTGGAGATGTTCGCGGGCGAGATCGTCCGCACCCTGGGCAGTGCCATCGGCCTAGTGCTGAGCGTCCCGATCACAACGGGCATCGCGGCCCTGGTGGTCGCGCCATCCAGCCCGGAGGCCCCTGCCCAACCCGAAAGCGCCTCCACCTCAGCTGCGTAGCATCGAGAAACCGGTGATACGTCATCCACACAGCCCGCAGAGGCCTGCTGAGTGGTCACCGGCAGCTCATGACCCCCTCTCCGGGTAGAGTTCCGCTCACCCTGTTGTCGCGGCCGCAGTCACGTCGCGTTCAGGTGGTGGTTGCGTTACGAAAGCTGGCATAGGGAAAGGGAGGACTCTGTGGGAACAGGGTTGCAGTTGCAAATCGGAGCTCAGCAGCGGGCCGCAGGGATTGTGGGAAACACCTGCGAGGAGATCTCAGAGGATGTGAGCACGTTCGGTGATGCGCTGGAACAGCATGCACCGAACGTGACGGGATCAGCCATGGGAGTGATGGGTGAGGTGACGACGCTCTGGTCTGAGTCTTTGAAGGTCTTCAACAGCGACCTGCAGAAGTATGCTCAGGCATTGGCAGCAGTTGACAGCGAGGTGTCCCAGACAGAATCAAATCAGAATCAGTCATTCTCAGACGTCAGCTCCAATCTGGCACATCGGATGGGGGGCTGACATGGCAGAGAGAACCTTCATCTTCAAAGAAGCCAGCGCCCAGGCCCTAGAGGATGCCTTCACCAAGATGGCCTCGAATCTCCGGGAGGAGATGGATGAGATGAACACCCGGGTTGACTCAGAGGTCTCCGGCTGGGGCTCAGACACCGACTCTCGGCAAGCTCAGAAGCAGAAAGGCGAGCAGCTCACGGAACGAGCTGAAGATCTTGCCGAAGTCCTGGACAAGGCTGCAACGGCCATGGGCAAGATTCGCTCTTTGGCCCATGAGGCCGAGGTCTCTAACGTAGCTGTACTGGACTGACAAGGATCGATAGCATGTCTTCACATGATTTTGAGGTTGATTTAGAGTCTCTGATCAATGGGGCCAAGAAAGCTGCCGAGATAGTGCAGCTGAAGAAGGACAAGGACGTCGAGGACTACGTACCTACCGAGGACGCCTTGGCCAATGACGTGGTGTGGGATGCGGTTGACGAGTTCCAGGACCGCTGGGAGCGAACAATCAACTCCATGACTGAGGATATTGAAGAAGTCGCAGGACGGCTGGGCAAGGTTGCCTCAAACTACGCAGAGTACAATTCCTCCGCAGAAGAAGAGATGAACACTGTCAAGTCAGCCGCAGAGTCCCTGCCGACGAGTCCGCTGATGGGAGAATCCTGATGAGCGCAAAATACACATCTGCCCCCGAATTCAAGATCGAGGGTGAACCCGCTGCCATCCACGAACGGACTGCGGTCATGCGAGCCAGGGCATCAGATTTCGACGTGCTGGCTGATTCCCTGCGCTCGCTGAGCACTGACGGGTGGGTCGGCCGTGCTGCTGACCGATTCCGCGCCCGTTTCGAGGTTGAACCTGATAGATGGTCGAATGCAGCCTCTGAGTTCAGAGATGCCGCAAATTCCCTTGACGCATATGCAGAAGTCCTCTCCTCGGCTCAGGAATCCGCCCAGATATGCAAACAGAATTATGACGAGGGAAACCGCCAGACCGAGATTGCCAAAGAACAATATGACAATGACGTGGCTGAGGGGTATAGAAAAAAGGATGCCTGGGAGGCCAAAAATGGTCCTGGAACATTCACGCTCACGATCCAACCTTTTGAGGATCCCGGCAAGGCACTGCGCGACAAGGCGGTCTCCGACTTCGCCTCACTGATCACCAATCTGGAGAAGCAGGCTGGAACCACAGCAAACGATGTGCGCTCCGCCTGCGATGGCGCTGACGCCGCCCGCAACTGGCTAGAATCCGGCCTAGCGTTCTTGGGCGGAATCGTCATGGGGGCAGTCGAGGCAGTGGTCGATATCGCCAAATTGCTCATCGACTTGCAATATGGGCCATTGATGGACCTCTATAAGGTCGCCACCGGCGAACTCACCCTCGAAGAATGGGCGGCAAAACAGAAAATCCCACTTGAAACCGCCATGCAGGCTTTCGAGGCTTTCAAAAACGACCCCATCGGCTTCGGCGCCAACGTGATCAGTGCTGTCTTGGACGTCGACACCTGGAAGGATGACCCTGCGCGCGCCCTAGGTCATTTGGTCCCCGATGTTCTCGCAGCAGTCTTCAGCGGTGGCAGCAGCGCCGCTGCAACCCGTGGAGCCAAAATCGCGGACAACATTGATGACATCGGCGACGGGATCCGTGCCGCCGACCGAGCCGCTGACGCGGCGGACGCCGCCAATGACATCTCACGTGGCACTCGAGGGGCCAACGCGGCTGCCGACACATCGAAGATCGCCGATGCCGCAGACGACCTCAAAGATGCAAGCAAGGCTGGTCGTCGAGCTGAGCACGCCGCAGACTCCACCGATGCTCGTCGAGCCACGGAAAAGCCCACCACCACTGCCGACAGCGCTCCTGGGGGCAGTGGTTCCTCACGAGGAGCAGGAAGCACGGGAGATGCCTCACAGGCAGCTCGCAGCACGGACCATGCCGCTGATGCCGGCCGCGCAGCAGACAAGACAGATGATGCCTCCCGGGCCTCACGTGGGTCGGAGACCGTAGATGACGCAGCTCAAGCTCGCAAGGCAGAAGACACAGCCGACGCCTCACATGGCTCAGACAAGGTTGGTGACGAGACGGGCAACCGCTCCCCACAGGAGGGAGACAAGCCAGCCGATCCCATAGATCCAGCTGAACAGGAGCGCCTACGAAGCCAGCCACCAGAATCCACTGAAGATCTGCTTCAGGCGATACCAGATGAGACCCGGCCCCCGAGCTCGGATGCGGCACCTTATGCGCAAGAAGGCAAGACACCTCTAACCGACAGCTCTTCTCTCGTGGAAAACCCCCGAGAGTTCTTCGGGGAAGGGAAATCCTACAAGGACTGGGTAGACGAATACACGCAAATTGGCAAGAACGGTGAGCGAGAGACGAGATGGCCTAAACCAGGCCAGGAGATCATGGAGGACGCCCCAACAAAATATACGAATGTTGATGATTACATAAGCAAACATGGAGACACGCTTGATCGAATCGGAGGGCCAAACGGAAGCTATCTTGGCGGCGTCGAGAAAGGAAGGGTCCCTTCCTTCGAGGAGCGCTCTATTTCACCGCAGTCCATTCATGAGCCGTACTACCAGTACAAGTTTTCCGGAGAGAAACTTCCTTCCGGTTACAGGATTGAGACAGGAACGGTTTCCCCATGGCATGGAGCCAAAGGCGGCGCCAGACAAGTTCAGGTGTTTAACGGGGATAAGCCAGTTCCGGTTTATCAACTCCTGAAAGATGGCATTTTAGAGGGAGTGGAAGATTTTGTCGGATTGCCTTGATCGACTGGTGAGCACTCTGCAGGCAGTTGACGCTGTCTCGGAGGAGGGGAAACATCTGACAATATGGCGGGGTCAGAATATCCGTCCCGTGCTATTCTGGGAGACGGGTGGCGTGTGGCACGTGGGGCACCCAGGTCACAGCCTTTCCGGTGATCCCATCGCTACGCTGTCCACTCCGAACCGGGATGTGGCGCTGCGATGGCTGGTGTACCGAACGGCCTATCGGTACCGTGAGGAGCAGAATTGGCCTTGGCTATTCCCTCTGCGCAGCGTTTCGGGGTTCGCCCCAGGCTGGGGAGCCGAGCAGACCTCCGAGCAGGAGTTCACAGCCACGGTCAGCGCCACTGGACGACTCGTAGACTCCCACGGCGACCCTGTGGACATGCAGATGGTCACCGCCTTTCCAGGCGCCATCGAATTGGCGGCCCTGTCTCATCTTATGGAGTTGAGTCCAGACGATGTCCTGGATTCATTCCTCCATCCTGAGGGGATGCCACACCTGAGCCACCTCATCGAGCTGGGTGACCCAAGAGCAACTTTGGGCCCAGATTTCCAACGACTCACACAGGCTCTCCAGGAGGCGGGTCAATCGACGTCCACTCACGAAGACGGTTTTAGCTTCTACCACTGGTCCCTGACACATCACTTCTGGCTCGAGAATGGCTGCTGGCGTTTTGGCCAGACGGAGCGAGGCGAGATACGCAACGACCACATCAGCAGCCCCGACATGAACTTGGTGTTACGCTGGGTTTCACAGAAGATGCTCAATATTGTTCGGGCTTTGAAGAAATGGGATTACATTTCAGCTGAGAAATCCGGCATTGTTCCTGGATGGGAGACAGAAGAGCTCGTCTATTCCTACGGCCGCTTGATCAGTCCGGACGGTGTTCCATTGGTCATGACGCTCAGCACCCATTTCCCTGAGCATGTGGAGCTCAACTTCCTCTCCCATCTCATGACTCTGTCCCCCGGTCAGGTCATCGACAGCTTCCTGGCAGAGGACGGTGGGCAGCTGCATGACATCATGGAGCACGAAACCGACGCCTGACTGGCCACGATGCGCACACAAGGAGATCCCCATGACCGAAGCCCAGAGACAACCAGCACCTGAGGTCTTCACCTCGGCACGAGACTACATCGCGAGATACGGCGATCAGATAGACCGCATCGGCGCCCCACGGGGCAGCTACTTCTGCGCCGTCCTGGGGCCGAAGCCCTTCTCCTTTGAGCAGCGGTCACTGCCGGTCTATGCGGTTCACGACCCCTACTACCGATACCGGCTGCTCGACCTACCGCCCGGAGTGGCCATCCACACGGGAATCATCGCCCCATGGTTCGGCTTTCCAGGCGGCGCACGGCAGGTGCTCTTCCAGCTCGGCGACATCCTGCTGTCGGCGGAGGAATGCCTGCAACTGAACATCCTGGAAGGAGCCGCCTGAGATGACGATCATTGATGACCTCGTTGCCTTCGCCTCGGAGGCCAAGGCAACCGTCTCCGAGACACCAGGAGGGCATTCCATGACATGGGATCACGGCATGTATGCCCACCATCTCTGGACTTCAGAAGGTGAGTGGTTCTACGGCAAAAGCGAACGGGGCAGCTCACGCATCCCGACGATGATCACCCCTCATCTGGAGATCGCAGTGAAATGGGCGATCAGCCGCATCGGAGCCGATGCCCGCGCGGCCTTGGGTCTGCCCTGGATATCCATACCGAACACGCTTGAGGAGATGGATCCGGGCTGGCAGGTTCAGCAGATCTCTCTGATCACCGGGCGGCTGGTGCGAGACGGCGGCCTGATCCCCATGGAGCTGCGCTCGATATTTCCCCAATGCCACAACCTGGCAGAATGCTCACATCTGCTGCGCCTGCCCATGGAGCAGCTGCTGGAATCGTATAGGACACCGGACGGGAATCCCCTGCTCGGAGAATACGTCCGCCAGTGAGGCCGACCCAGGAGGGCTGACAGCCGGCAAGCCCTGCCTGCCCTTCCACCCCCACTGGGGGTGGAAGGGCAGGCGACGATGAGACTGAAGGCGCCATCAGACGAGTTCGCATGACCACCAGATCTCGCTGACGCGGGTGCGTGAGGCCTCGCAGAAATGTTGCATCCGCAAGTTTTAACGTTTCACGTTCAAGCCCCAATCATACATTCACTTTCGATGGTAACAGAACCATAACGATAGTCAAGGTCTGATTGATCCTCGAGGTCCCCGACAATAGGATGGAAAATCCAGTTGCATCTCTCGTGAGGCTTATTCACAGATTGCCTGCGACGTGAAATGCCACATCAAACCCGGGTTCCCCATCAATCATCGATGGAGCTCCAGATGACAGAAGAAAGGAACCATGACTTTGAATATCACACAGAGACAACGTCCTTCCCAGCGGCGGCAGAAGAGAGGAAGGAAGGGATTTTGGAGCGCATTGCCGTTGGCCGCACTTTTAGCATTCGCCCCAGCCGGCACCGCAAAAGCAGATTATTATGACGGGGGCATGCCGACCCCATCATTCAACGTTCAATACACGGGGGTCAACCAGGCCTGGCAGCAGCTCTTCGACGAGGCTCGGAACCGATGGAATCAAACAAAGGCGACAGCCAACCTGAGGATCGAGAGAAACGACAAGGCACAGGGGACCATGACCGCTGCCCAATATCCACGAAACTGGTTTGGGCTGTATTCCCCAGCAGGCCAGCGTACGAGCGAGAGAACTTTCAGCATTTACGTCAACACAATCACGCTGAAGGCAAGCTCAGGAAGCCATTTCAAGGAATGGGCTGCCAGCACTTCAACTCACGAGTTGGGCCATGCCCTGAGCCTCGCCGACAATCCATCCACAGACAAGCCGTCCCTGATGAAGCACAGCAGAGACAGAACGACGACCTTGGCTCCGCAGCAGTACGACATCGACGAGGTGAGGAGGATCTACCCATGAATGGACACGTGAGGAAGGCCGTCATCGTCCTGGCAGCCGCATCCATGGTGGGCCTGGTGAACTGCTCAGGACCCAGCGCAGCGCCCCCAACCACAGCCCCTTCGCCAACAACTCGGACAATTCAGATGAGCGCCGACTACCCTACCTACGACTCACTCAGCGACGCAGAAGACGCCGCGAAGGTCATCGTCAAGGGAAAGTTCCTTGACTCCCGCGTCGAGCTGCTGCAGCCAGAGACCTCTCAAAATGATGGGGACGAGCTGGCCAATCCGCAAAGCGGCGTCCCCAGCAATGAGATCAACCCCAGCGAGATGGGCGTCGTGGAGACCATCAGCCGAGTCGAGGTCACCGAGTCCCTGAAGGGCGGCATCATGGTGGGCGACATCATTGAGGTCGCGCAGCCTGGCGGAGAGCACAATCAGATTGAGTACTCTGAGGAGAGCACCGTTCTTCTGCCAGATGTCAGCTCATCAGAGACCCTGCTCTTCCTGAACCTGATGCCGGACAACCGCTATGACCTGATCAATCCCGAGCAGGGAATGTACCTCGTGGACGGGGAAAGCCTCGCACAGGCCAAGGGCAAGAACAGCCTCGGCCTCAGCACCATGGAACAGGCACGCGAAGCCACATCACAGTGACCAACCGGGAAATGCACGGGGCTTCGCCTCAGAGGAGGGCGGAGCCCCGGTCGGCTTTTCACGTGCCGGAAGCCACCTGCCGCCGATAGGCCTCGGCCTCCCAGGTCTCGATGAACCGACGTTCCCGCTCGTTCAGCGCACGGACCCGGCCCAACAGCGATGCCGCCTGAGCGACGGTCAGGGCATCCACGTAGACCTCCAGGGTGGTGACCGCCTGCGACCTGCTGGTCCCCACAGCAATCACCCCAGCCCCGGGCACGACCGCAACCTTCGGATCAACGCCATGCACCTGACGATATCTGGACACAGCCTCGGCGACGTCGTCGCCCAACACGACAGGGAAGGAGCCCGCATACACAATCTGGTCGGGGATCAGCGGCCCCTGCTCCAGGAACCTTGCCCCGTCCTCGGTGGTGGGGAAGCGTGACGCCACCTCACCCTCATCCCAGACCACGGCCTCGGCTGCAACCGCCTGCCGGAACTCCTCCGCGATGGCGGGCAACCCACCCCCCGCAATGTCCAGGGCCCGCTGTATCCGGTCCAGGACTCGATAGCTGGCCTCACGGATGGCCTGCGGGGAATCACCGGAGACGATCATTCCGTGGTTCATCAGGAAGGTGACCTTCGGCGCGGGCTGTCCCGTTCGCTCCTCAAACTCGCGTCGGCGGTCCGCAATCTCACGGGCAAGGGGCATTCCCGGATCGACGTAGGGCACCCACAGCACCTCGTCGCCGAACAGCGTCTGGGTCAGCTCCGCCCCGTCGGCGTTGCAGGTGATGGCGTTGATGAGCAGCGGATGGGTGTGCAGCACCAGGGGGTCTTCGATGAGAGCGTGGAACAGGATCTCGACGCTCGGCCGACGTGCTCCGTCATCGAGGCTTGCCAGGTGCGCCAGGTGCTGGACGGGGTCGCCGTGGGCCGGGATGAGAGCGGGCTGCTCAAGCGCCTCCTTCAGCACATCAACGCGCAACGGCACCATGTCGCCCGGCGCGAGGGTGGCCATCGATACCCCGCTCGGTTTGATCCACAGCACGCCATCGGAGGTGGCCGATGAGTTTCCACCACCCGCGCGCGTGAAAGCGGGGTTGGCCCCGAACTCGTTGGACAGGGCGCAGATGTCTTCAAGCAGCGCAGCTGGGCGGGCTGGGGCTGGGCGATGCTCGGTGATCTGGCAGGAGTCGACGACGATGTCCCTCAGCTCCCGCAGCGACCCCGAGACCAGGCCGACGGCGCGAGCCAGGATCAGGGCGTTTCCGATGGCCGTGGCCTCCTGCGGACCTGCGCTCACGGGCAGGCCAGTGCGGTCTGCGGTGAGCTGGTTGAGGAGGGTGTTCGCAGAACCGCCCCCGACGATGACCACCCGGCTGGGCTGACGGCCGGTGAGCCCAGCCAATTCCCTGATGGTGCGGGCGTATGCCTCGGCGAGGGATTCCAGGATCGAGCGGGTCAGGACAGCGGGATCGCCGAGCCGGTCGTCACCCACCAGGGCCCGGATGCGTCCCGGCAGGTCACCGGGCGCTGTCAGGAGGGGAGCGTTGGCGTCAAAGACCGGCGCGGAGCGCACATTCCGGGCGGCCTCAACCAACTCCGGGACGGTGTATTCACGACCCTGCCCGGCCCAGGTGCGCATGGACTCGCTCAGCAGCCAGAGGCCTGTGATGTTTTTGAGGTAGCGCACGGTGCCGTCAACACCCATCTCATTGGTGAAGTTGGCGCTGCGGGAGGCCTCGGTTCGGATCGGTTCCGGCAGCTCCATGCCCACCAGCGACCATGTGCCTGAGGAGAGGAACACGTCGTCGGGGCCGCTGAGCGGGGCCCCAGCCACTGCCGACGCGGTGTCGTGAGAGCCGACCGCGACCAGTGGGACGCCGGCCGCTGGCCCCTCCAGGATCGGGCCGATGACGTCTCCCGGCGCGATCACCTCGGGAAACATGCCCTGGGGAAGCCCCAGCTTGTCGATCAGCGGCCAGTCCCAGTCTCCGGTCGCAGGGTCAAGGAGCGCTGTGGTGGAGGCATTTGTGCGCTCGGCGACCTCACATCCTGTCAGCCAGTAGCCGAACAGATCAGGCAGCAGCAGGAGACGGCGCTGCCCGTCAAGTCGTCCGGTGGCCAGATCGCATGCCAGCTGGTTGATGGTGTTGAACGGCAGGTCCTGGATGCCGGTCCGGTCGTACAGCTGCTCTGGGGATATCACTGCGGCCACGCAGTCACGTCCCGCCTCACATCGGGGATCACGATAGTTGAACGGCTCATCCAGCAGCTGCCCGTCGGACAGAAGGCCGTAGTCGACGGCCCAGGAGTCGATGCCGACGGCCTTCACCGGACCCCTGGCGGCCTGCATCGCCACGCCGAGACCGGTCTGAATCTCCTTCATGAGGGCCTTAGCATCCAGCCGGAGCCCCATCTTGGTCAGGCGAGCCGCCGTTGAGAAGCGGTGAACCTCCTGCAGCTCTAGGCGCTGGCCAAAGGTGGCTAGGATGACACGTCCGCTGGTGGCGCCCAGATCCACCGCGACAACCGATGACATCACGCGCCCCAGCTGGACTGCACACCGCCTGCGCGCTCCGCCGTGATCCTGGCCAGGTATCCGCTGTCGGCAAAGGCGCGCATCGGGTCTGCTGGCAGGCCTCGGGACTCACGCCACGGGGCGAGCAGTGGCCGAACGTCGGTGTAGAAGGCGTCCATCAAGATGGCGTTCGCACCCAGCACGTCGCCGGATGCCTGCGCCTGCTCCAGGGCGGGAAGGTCCACCAGCAGGGCGCGGGCGGTCATCTCCTGCACGTTGAGGACGGAGCGGATTTGGCCGGGGATCTTGTCCTCAATGTTGTGGCACTGGTCGAGCATGAACGACACCGGGGAGTCGAGGCTGAAGCCGCCGCCGCGCCGCACCTCGTAGAGGATGCGGAACAGCTGGAAGGGATCGGCAGCGCCGACGATCAGGTCGTCGTCGGCGTAGAACCGGGAGTTGAAGTCGAAGGCCCCGAGCCGCCCAAGCCGCAGCAGCTGGGCGACGATGAACTCGATGTTTGTCCCGGGGGCATGGTGACCGGTGTCGAGGCAGACGACGGCGCGCTCACCAAGAGCTGTGACATGTGCGTATGCAGTTCCCCAGTCGGGAACATCGGTGTGGTAGAACGCCGGCTCGAAGAACTTGTATTCCAGCACGAGACGCTGCTGGGGGGTAAGTGCGGCGTAGATCGTCGCCAGCGACTCGGCCAGCCACTCCTGGCGGCGACGCAGATCCCCCTGGCCTGGGTAGTTGGTGCCGTCGGCAAGCCAGATCTTGAGGTCACGGGAGCCCGTATGGTTCATGACCTCAATGCATTCGAGGTGATGCTCAATGGCTTTGGCACGCACCCCGGCGTCGTGATGGGCGAGGCTGCCCAGTTTGTAGGCTTCATCCTGGAAGGTGTTGGAGTTGATGGTCCCGATCTTGATTCCCAGGTCGGAGGCCTCCTCGGCTAGGCCGGCCCAGTCATCAACCTTGTCCCATGGGTAGTGCAGGGCGACGGTGGGGGCAAGCCCGGTGTGGCGATGCACCTGGGCGGCGTCAGCGAGCTTTTCGTGGATGTTGCGGGGTGCGCCTGGCGCCCCGAACACGCGGAACCGGGTACCGGAGTTGCCGTAGGCCCAGGACGGCACCTCAATCTCCTGCCGTGCCAGGAGGTCGCTGGTCTGCTCGTCGAAGACGCGGTTCGTTGCGTCAGTCATGCCGTCTCCCTGAAGTTTTGAAACGTATAAATAGCGGTATTATAGCGGGCAGGTGCTGGGGTCTCAGCCCGGAGGGCTGAGGCCGGCGAGTTGCGCCCGCATCTGCCCACACCGCAGATTAGCGGGACGACGGTGCACACACACCCGCACCCAGATGGGGCGAGGAACTCACCTGGGCACAGGCGCATTGAATCAGCGGTTCGTCAGCTGGGTGGGGGTGCGCCGAGGCTGATGGCTCCGACGCAGTAGCGGCCTCCGGATGGCATCTCCAAGGCGTGAGGGCCGTGACGCCCATCCCGATAATCATTGGAACGCTTGCCGCAACGATGACGGCACAAAGAATCCAGAACATGACGAATGCCCCCAAGGGGTTGTGGGCTGATTCTCGAATTGCATGCCTTGAGGCTTATTCATGGGGGTATCGGAAACAGTGAAACCCCTTGTCAGAGTCCGGTTGCTAGTAGCTGTGGATAAGCCTCACGGATGTCTCTTGTATGTGCGCAGAGACTTGCACTTGGGGCCTTGAGGCAACGGTGAGGCCCCATACCCTGGGGGTCCGGGAGTGTTTGGGCCAGGATGCTGTGGCGTGGCACGAATCGCCGTCTGCAGCGCAACGAACGCGGCGGTTTCAAGTGGTGTGTGCAACGTTGAGTAGTTGTTCTATTTTCTCGGCTGGTGTGGCCCAGTCAAGTACTCGTTGGGGTCGGGTGTTGAGGAGGTCTTCGGCGTGTTGGACCTGGGTGTCGGTGATGTGGGTGAAGTCGGTGCCTTTGGGGAAGAAGTCCCGGATCAGGCCGTTGCTGTTCTCGTTGGTGGGGCGTTGCCAGGGAGAGTGGGGGTCGCAGAAGTAGGCCTGGCAACCCGAGGCGGGGGTGAAGCGGGCGTGTTGGGCCATCTCGGCGCCTTGGTCCCAGGTGAGGGTTCTCATCAAGGTGGCCGGGAGTCGGTGGGTCATCTGGATCAATGCGTCGGTCACGGTGGTGGAGTCACGGCTGGTGACCCGTTGGATCATGGTGTAGCGGGTGGTGCGTTCGTTGAGGGTCACCAGGGCCGAGGTGCCGCCCTTGCTGATGATGAGGTCTCCTTCCCAGTGTCCGGGAACTGCCCGGTCCTCGACCTCGGCCGGGCGGTTGGTGATGGTGGCCTCACCGATCCAGCTACGGATGCGCCGCCCGGACAGCCGTGACCGGGGACCTCGGGTGCTACGTCCGGAACGCAGGGCTTTCTCGACGGTGAGTTCATGACGCAACCCGCCGGCGGCCTGGACGTAGAGGGCCTGGTAAATCGTTTCGTGACTGACCCACATCGTGGGGTCCTCCGGGAAGTCCTGACGCAGCCGGTGAGCGATCTGCTGCGGGGAATGTTTGTTGTTCAACCGTGTCACCACCTCATCCCACAACGGTGTCCCGAGCACCAGCTTCCTGTCCTTGGGACGCCGACGTGACCAGTCTGCCAGCCGCTGCGCCGGCTGGGCCCGGTACCGGCCAGGACAACGCTTCACCTGCCTGGAAACCGTGGAACGGTGAACACCGAGTTCTGCAGCGATCCGGGAGAGCGGAACCCGGTCACCGACCCGAACCTCGATCAGGATCCGCCCCGCCAGGGTCAACCGGCCCTGCCCGTCACGCCACTGCGCTGGCTCTGCCACCTCCAACACCGGATTCTCCCGTAACCGCCGCTGACGCCGCCGCGGACTGTAACGATGCTCGTTCAACCCACCAACCCCTCCCACCCGACCCCGCGACAACACCATCCCCGCCTCGACAGCCACCTTCCTCACAGTGGAAGGACTACCACCCAACTCCCGCGCGATCGAATGACACGACCGACCCCGCCCCAACAACACCAACATCAACCCACAACGCCGCTCATCCAACCGCACAACACACCTCCAGAAACCGCTGTTGCGCACACCCCCTGAACCCGCCCGGCGCCGAGACGCAGTGCGGCGTTTCGTGCGCGAAGAGGCGACCGGGGATCGGGGTTCGCGGGGAACTGCGCCAGGGGCGACCAGGATGGTCAGCTGTGGCGTGGCGTCAACCCCACCCGCAGCTCTACCGCCAGGGGTGCGGCGAGATCGCCCCAGTCCTGCACGGCGAATTCCCCCAGCCCCTGCCACTCAGCGGCTGAGCGCAGCAACCCCGCGATACGAGGCGCGGCATCCCTCGGGGCATGGGGTTCCAACCACGCCGACTGCACCCGCAGCACGCCTGCTCTGCGATCGCTCTTCAGGTCGACGCGCGCCGCGAGACGGTTCCCCAGCAACACCGGCAAGCAGTAGTAACCGAACTGCCGCTTCGCAGCTGGGGTATAGATCTCGATCCGGTAGCGGAACCCATGCACCCTCTCAGCGCGCGGGCGATGCCACACAACCGGATCGAATGGGGTGAGCAGGGCGTCGCGGGCGAGTCTGCCCGGGATGACGGCGTCGCGGTGCAGCCATGCAGGCTGCAGACGACCTCCACGCCTCCAGCCCTCAACTGTGACAGGCAGCAACTCACCGGCCTCCACCAACTCTGCAATGGCGACTCTGGCATGGGACAAACGCAGGCGGTAATAGTCAGCCAGGTCATCGGCAGTCCCCACTCCGAGGGCGACGGCAGCCCGCTGCATCAGCCGCCTCCTGGCCTCATCCCCTGGGACAGTGATCTCAGTCACCTGGGCTGGGAAGGCCTGCTCATGCAGGGCGTAGCGTCGTTCGAAACCGACACGGCCAACGGTGGCAATCTCCCCGCACAGGAACATCAGCTCCAGGAGCTGCTTGACGGTGGACAACCCCCACCAGGCCCCGGTGCGACGGTTCAACTCGTGATCTATCTCACTGGCCCTCAGCGGGCCTCGTTCCGTCAGTTCCCGGAGCAACCAGACACGCAGTTCACGGTTGTCCCGGTAGAAATCCGACGTCCCATAACGGGAACGGAAATGAGCCCGCCGGAATGCGAAGAGCGGCCAGTCCTCCACCGGAATGAGCGACGCCTCATGCGCCCAACACTCCGTCAGAACCGGATCGGCTTCAGACGCGAGCACATCCAGGCGGGCTTTGTCGTAGGAACCGATCCGCGAAAAGACCGGCAAGTAGTGACTGCGCTCGAAAACATTGACGGAATCAAGCTGCAGCAGTCCCAACATCCTGATCACCCGTTCGATGGTGTCGGATGAGGGGCCCCCTCCGGGCCGTCGCCCGGTGAATCCCTGCGATGCCAGAGCAACGCGACGGGCCTCAGCCGCGCTGAGCTCAGCAGTCACGCCCGAGCCACCGCCAGAAACAACGGAAAATGCTGACGTTCATCGTCGACCTCCCGGCCGACCTTCCCCGCATCATGCAGCCGAACCTCCCGGAAACCCGCTGCTGTGAGCCACTCTGCGAAGTTCTCCCGGGGAAAGCCGTGATGCCCATCAAATCCCGGCTTGTGGGCATGGAATTTCCCAGCGGCATCATGGTCAAGGTCGGCCAGCGCAACCCAGGCGCCTGTGAGCATCACGGGACGCAGACGAGACAGCACGCCCGGAACATCGTGGATGTGATGCAACGCCAACTGAGACAACGCCAGATGGTAGGGGCCACCGGGTGGGACATCGTGCTCAAGATCCGACACCACCGCCGTCCAGTCGTCGAGGTTCTCTTCACGAAGCGCCCGCTCAGCAACCGCAACCATGCCGGGAGAAGCGTCAAGCAACGTCGTCGGGCCCAGGACATCGGCGAGCAGCCGGGACAGCAGTCCAGTTCCGGCACCGAGTTCCACCGTCCTGGGACGCCCCTCGATGGGAATTTCATTCCGGATGAGCTGAGCAACTCGTTTAGCACGTTCCCGGCGATCGGGGTCGTCATCCCAGGTTGCAGCACACGATTCAAAGTCCTCAGCCATGCCCAGAGCCTAGCCTGACATCGCGGGCTCACACCTTGCGCTCGAAACACCGCTCCCCGCGCCAACCATGCCCACCTACCCCCGGCCTTCCGCAGCACACGGCGATTCGCGCACACCAGCGGGCGGGGCCTTGATTCCGGCCCGCGCAGCCCATGGGCTGGCTAACTACAGCCCACTCTGCCACCCCTCAGTGGCCAGACTCCGGTCGGCGCAGCAGGTGGAGGAGTGCGACGACGAGTCCACCGACCAGCAGACCGATGATCCCAGACAGCAGAGTCTCGGTCAGCCATTCGGCGACGCCTCCCACCACCGGCAGCTCCGCTGCCGCATGGGCTGAACCGTGGATGAGGTGAAGCGGCGCCTCCCACCCCAGCTTGGCCGCACCGTCGAGGAGGATATGGCCGCCAACCCACAGCATCGCGGCGACGCCCACCACTGACAGCACCCCCAACAGCCTCGGCATGGCGGCGACGAGAAACCCTCCGATGGCCCTGCCAACCCCTGAGCCCTCACGCATGCGCACCCCCACGTCATCCATCTTCACGATGAGCGCGACGACGCCGTAGACCAGCGCCGTCATGACGATTCCGACGAGCGCCAGCGCCAGGCCGCGATGCCAGAATCCCTGGTCTGACAACTGGTTCAGGGAGATCACCATGATCTCCGCCGACAGGATGAAGTCAGTGGTGACGGCCCCCCTCACCAAGGCGTCCTCGCCCTCAGGGCCGTGACCTGCTGCTGGCGTGTCGTCGTGATGCCCAGCGATGGCCTCCCAGACCTTCTCCGCCCCCTCGAAGCAAAGGTAGGCGCCGCCGAGCATCAGAATGGGAGTCAGAAGCCACGGCACGAACTGGCTGAGCGCCAGCGCCACAACCAAGATGATGGCCTTGTTCCGCAGCGACCCCTTCGCAATCCGCCAGATGATCGGCAGCTCACGCGCAGGATTGAGCCCAGTCACGTAGCGGGGGGTGACGGCTGCGTCGTCGATGACGACTCCCACCGCCTTGGTGCTGGCGCTACTGGCCAGCTTCACGATCGCTGCCACATCATCCAGCAGCGCAGCCAGACCTCCGGCCATCTTTCTTTCCTCCCGCATCTCATGTCGCCCAAGCAAGGTAGCATCTTGATCGACAACCTCGGTTACCATGCGTGACCATGAGCACCCTCCGGCTGATCTCCCACAACGTCAACGGCATTCGCGCCGCCCTGAGACGCGGCCTGCATGACTTATGGGCTCGGGAGAACGCCGACGTCATCTGCCTGCAGGAGGTGCGCTGTCAGGTCAAGGACCTTCCCGACGGCGCATTCGCGGGCCACCATGTCGCCTGGGCGCCCGGCGAGCTGGCGGGCCGCAACGGCGTGGCCATCTTGACCCGCACCCCACCGCAGCGGATAGCAACCCTCGACGGGAAAGCCACCGTCGTCTCCCCCGACGGCATGGCAACAGCCCTCCAGGCTGAGACTGTGACAAATCGAGATCTGACGTCTTTCGCGCACGAGGGCCGCTACATCGAAGTCGACTTGGCCGACGCCCCAGTTCGCGTTGCCAGCCTCTACCTGCCGAAAGGTGCGGTTCCAGAGCATCACGCCCGCAAGCCCGAGGACGCCAACACCCCGAAGTATGAGCGGAAGATGAAATTCATGGCTGGTCTGTCGCGGCATCTCGACCGGGTTCGCAAGGAGACCGCAGCGCTGGGACGCGAGTATGTGATCGTGGGTGACTTCAACATCGCCAACACCCAGCATGACCTGAAGAACTGGCGTTCCAATCAGCGAACCGACGGCTTCCTTCCCGAGGAACGCGACTGGCTCACCCAGCAGCTGGGGCCCCGCACCCTCGTCGATGTGGTCCGAGCACACCACCCCGGCCAGGACGGCCCCTACTCCTGGTGGTCGTGGCGCGGCCAGGCCTTCGCCAACGACGCGGGGTGGCGGATCGACTACCACTTGGCCACTCCGGTGCTCGCGAAGGCCGCTGTCACAGCCGCATCGCTGCGGGAGGCAGACTACGACTCCCGCGTCAGCGATCACTGCCCCGTCGCCGTCGACTATGACCTGACGAAGCTCTCCTGATCTGCGGCATTCTCCCAGTCCTGACGCAGCTCGTGGGTGGCAACCGACTCCCAGATGGTCCACAGCAGCAGCAGCGCCAGGAGCCAGAGCCCGTTGCGAATAGCGAAGTTCATGGCCGCGTATCCCAGCAGCATTCCGGTGACGACGATGGCGGCCCGCAGCCAGCGGTTGCTGGGACGGGTGACGGGGAACAGCACTCCGCCCCAAAGCACATACCAGGAGTGGATGGCGGTACTGCAGAAGGCGAACAACAGGAATGACCAGCTGACGAAATGCAGGGGCCGACGGCCCAGGTGCCTCACGGCAAGCCACACCATCCCGATGGCTGAGACAACCATGCCGAGGGTACGCAGCGCCACGATGACGGACCGGCCCCCAGGGTCCCAGCCGAGGGCGTTGACGGGGAACTGGATGATGTATCCGAGCACGGTGAACGGCGAGACCGAATCTCCCATGCTCGGGACGTGAATGGCATTCACCCAGCCGAACCCAAGACCCGTCATGACACTGATGAGAGCAAACACCGCAACCGTCAGGCCCAGCGATGCGAGGGCTCTGGCCACCGCGATCCCGAGGGGCCTCAGCTTCCAAGAGGTCCACGGACTCGTGAGGAATGGCAGGGCGACGGAGGCCAGCAGCGCCGGCTGCTTGATGGCGACCGCCACACCGACGACCATGGCCCCCCACCACCAGGCACGCCACCGGATGGTGACCCAGATGCCGACGAGCATCAGCCCTGTCATGAGCGAGTCATTGTGGGCGCCACCGATGAAATCGATGATCAAGATCGGGTTGGTCAGGGCAAACCAGCTTGCCGCAGCGGGGTTGATGCCGAACCTGCCGGAGATGCGCGGCACGCACCAGCCGATCATGCCGACACCGATCAGCGACGGAACCCGCATGATCACCGCAGACCAGTAGGGATCCAGCCCAGCCAGGATGATGAGTACCTTGCTCAGCCACAACGCCAGCGGCCCATAGGGCGCAGGGGTCTCACGCCAGACCCATGCCACTTGGTCGGCGAACTGCCCCGGCAGGATGCCGGGGCCGACCAGATAGGGATCAAGATCATTGACCTGCAGCCATCCCTGGGCAGCATAGGAATAGGCATCGTGGCTGAAGATCGGAGGACCCAGCAGCATCGGGGATCCGACGATGGCCAGGATTGCCCAGTGCCTCAGCTGCGGCATCCCCTGCGCCTCGCGTCGCGCAGGTCGGATGCGCAGCCAAAACTCCAGCAGTAGCGCCAGCCCGAGCATCGTGAGCACTGTGCCGGTCCATTTCGAGATGGGGCCGCTGAACCCCAGCGACGCCATGAACCTGGTCAGCGGGGACTCCTGCGGCAGGTAGGCCGGCGACAACGACCCCGCCACCAGGCACACCGACCCGAGGAACCCGAGCCACACGGCCCGGGCTGCCAACGCATCGCTGAATGCCCGCCGCACCTGCCCAGCGGCGGCTTGGAGAACGGTCATCTGCCATCGCCCCGCAGCTCACCGTGACCATCCGACGACGCGCCCGCCGGCACGTCCACACCAGAGGTAGGCACTGCGCCGGACCGGTCACGCGAGAGATGCATGCCCCGCATCCTACGGGGCGCTCCTGTCACATTCCGAGCGGGCTGCTGACGATAGGCACCTCATCTCAACGGCTATAGACTTGCGCGGGATCAAAGTAGGGAGAGGATTTCGTGGTTGAGACGCGATCACTGGACCGGGTGGTCATCCGCTTCGCCGGGGATTCCGGCGACGGCATGCAGCTGACGGGGGACCGGTTCACGGCGGAGTCAGCGTCGCTGGGCAACGACATCGCGACCCTGCCGAACTTCCCCGCAGAGATCCGCGCCCCACAGGGAACCATTCCAGGCGTCTCCAGCTTCCAGGTCCACTTCGCAGACTATGACATCGTCACCCCCGGCGACCGGCCGGACGTGCTGGTGGCCATGAATCCCGCCGCGCTGAAGGCCAACCTGACCGATCTTCCCAAGGGCGGGGTCATCATCGTCGACGAGGCGGACTTCACGAAACGCAACCTGGCGAAGGCCGGCTGGGAGTCGAATCCGCTGACCGACGGCTCCCTGGAGGCCTGGAAGGTCCACAGCCTGGACCTGACGGGCATGGCGGCTGCTGCTGCGAAGCCCTTCGGGCTGGGCCGCAAGGACGCCTCCCGCACCAAGAACATGTTCGCCCTGGGGCTGCTGTGCTGGCTGTACTCACGAGAGACCAAGGGCACCCTGGACTTCCTGAGAAAGAAATTCTCCGGGAAACCCGAGATCCGCGACGCGAACATCGCCGCCTTCAAGGCCGGGCATGCCTACGGTGAGACGGCAGAGGTCTTCGAGCACCGCTACCACGTCGCCCCCGCCCCCATGAGACCTGGCCGCTACCGACAGATCACGGGGAACCTGGCCACGGCCTACGGGCTGATGGCGGGGGCAGACCGCGCAGACCTGCCGCTATTCCTGGGGTCCTACCCGATCACCCCGGCCTCCGACATCCTCCACGAGCTGAGCCAGCGCAAGGACGTCGGCGTCATCACGGTGCAGGCGGAGGATGAGATCGCCGGGATCTGCTCTGCACTCGGCGCCTCGTATGCCGGCCTGCTGGGGGTGACCACCACCTCTGGCCCCGGGATGGCGCTGAAGATGGAGACCATAGGGCTTGCGGTGATGACGGAGCTGCCGTTGGTGGT
>CAKZJI010000367.1 GCA_936941515.1 uncultured Propionibacteriaceae bacterium | reverse complement strand
AGTGCTGTTCCGCATGATTCCGCGGTTCCCACCGACGCCGAGTGCACGCGAGTGTGCAACATCGACCGCCCCCGGCAGGCACGGGCATCAGGACAAGGTTCTTCATGCTGAGTAATTGCGGTGATGATCGCCCCCGGCTCGACCTGCAGTTCTGTCGCCCCCTCAGCCAGAGCCTGATTGACGACCTGCTCAGTGATGAGTTGTTTTGGCATGGGTCACCTCTCCTGAGATGGGGTGCTGCTTTGAGCGAGTCGCAGCTGCAGAAAATAGAAGGCGCTGGAGAGCCGGTTGAGCGCATGATTCAGTGAAGCCGAGAAGGGCTCATCCCAGGCGGGAAAGGCTTCCAGGGCCTCCAACTCCAGCTCGCGGCACGAGGTGCGGCATAGGTTGAGCCAGTGCGACAGCATGGGTGAGCTCCCGCTTAGGGTCTCGTGCGGCACGCCGAGAACCGACTCGGGATCGTGCGTTGCCTTGTGGATGGCCTTCTCATCCCAGCCAGGCAATGCGAGTGGGGCGACTGGGCGCAGGTGGTACTCGGCGCTGGTGAGTTCGCGGCAATAGGATGCGAGGACCGCCAACGATTCGGCGAGCCACTCCGGACCAGAGGCCCGGGACTGGCATTCGGCCATGAGCACCAAGGCGTGGAGGCTGTCGAACCGGCCCCGGAGGCGGATCCTCGGGTGGGTCTTCACGACGAAGGTCTCATCGTCGAGTTGCGTCAGATGGTCGCCCTTGCGGGTGAGCGGACCGTCGCAGCAGGAGCAGCGGGGTTCCTTCGGACGGTTGATGGGAAACACGGATTCCCGTTGCCAGCTGGGGGTTGTATCACCCGGCTCGTCGACGATAGGTCCCTCAGGTTCCCGGGAGGAGACAAGAACCAGCTTCCACTGGTTGACGAAATCCTGGGCCGATGGTGTCAGCCGGGCCCCCTCCGGGACGACGACCTCAGCGCCGACGCTGGGGCGGCGCAACTGATCACGCAGCTCTGCCTCTGTGACGATCGTCACAGTCCCTGCTCCCAGTCAGCCGGGAAGGTGACGTAGACGAACCGGGTCCAACTTGGAGTCCCGAAGGTGATCTCGGAGCCCTTGGGGATGTACATGACGTCGCCAGGCTTGGCGATTCTCACACCCTCAGGGGTTCCGATATGCAACTCTCCCTCCAACACGATCTGGATCTCGTCGTAGCTGAAAGTCCAGGGAAACTCCCCAGCTGTGAGGGTCATGTAGCCCGCCGCCATGGGGGAGCCGTCCTCCGAGGTAACAACATCCCCGGTGCGCACCTGTTGAGTGGGTTTCGGGCCGGGATATGGGAATGGCTCGGTGACGGCATTGCTGGCACGGCACAGCTTCACCTTGTGGGCGACCGGCGTCTTCTCGGCAAGCAAAGCCGTGACGAGGGCCCGAACCCGTTTCGTGAGGTCGTCTCCAGACCCCTCGGAGACGAGTTTCTGCGCCGGCTGCGGGGCATCCACAACGGGTGGTGGCGTCGCGCTAGTCCCCTGGTCGAGGACGACCCCGAGATCAGCTGCTACGTCGCGAGCCAGCGGGGTGACGAGAGCCCCCTGAGGCACGCTCAGCCGTCCGGCGTGCGCCGCTTCCTGTACCTGCTCGGCGGTGATGACGATGCGTTTGGACATGGCCTTCCTTCAGTGGGGGAGTGAACGGAGGGCCCGTGCGCTGGCTGAAGGGTTTGGCCAGCGCACGGGCTGCGAACGGTCTCTCAGCCCTTGACCTTGGGCAGGATGAGCTCCACGTCCGAGTGGGGACGGGGGATCACGTGGACGCTCACGAGCTCACCGACGCGGGCGGCAGCTGAGGCCCCTGCATCGGTGGCGGCCTTCACCGCGCCGACGTCGCCGCGCACCATCACGGTCACGAAACCGGCGCCGATCTGCTCCTTGCCGATGAGGCTCACGTTCGCGGCCTTCACCATCGCGTCAGCCGCCTCAATGGATCCGACGAGCCCCTTGGTCTCGACCATGCCGAGAGCAGTCATGGAATCAGACATTGCATTTCTCCTTGTGTTTGTGTTCTTTCCCTGCGGGGTTGACATTTCTTGCGTGTCGTTTGTGGTTTTTTCAGCTGATGCTTGTGCCTCGGCTGAGGTCGTGTCCTCCGGGGAGGAGGTCTTCTCTTGCGGGGTGTCTTCTTTCTCCGGCGTGGCTACCTCCTTTTTCGGGGCATCGGCTGCGGTACGAGTCACGGCCATTGCTCACTCCTGCCCGACTCAGTTCCCGCGAAGTTCCCTGAGAACCTGCGCCACGATCTGCTCCAGAGCATCCTGTGAGGCCTCAGGCGCAGCGGGGTCGGGAGCCGCCTGTGCAGGCTTGCCTGAATCATCGCCGCCCCAGGCTCTGGCGACCGCTGGGGCATCGCGCAGTGAATACGCCATCCGTTTGATGTTCAGGACGTGCTCCACCGTGATGTTGTCACTGACCAGCGCGCCGCCGATGCCGCCCGGAGCCAGCGTCAGGGAGGGACGCAGACCCGTGGTCACGCCGACCGCACCCAGAGAACCCCAGGTGTTGACCAGCACACGGAAGGCAGGCTTCTCAATACCGAAGGCCAAGACGGCCTCCTCGTCACGGGAATGAATGACGACGGTGTGCCCGTCACCGCCGAAACGCAGCATCTCCGTGGCCTTGTCGCAGCCCTCGCGCCAGCCGTCGGCGGTCATGAAGCCGAGCACCGTCGTGAGCTTCTCGCGTGAGAGCGGATGCTTCGGCCCAATCCCTTCGAGATCCGCCACCAGAATGCGCGCGGTCTCTGGAACGTTGATGCCGACCTGCTCGCCAATGTACTGCGGAGTCCGCCCTACGAGATCCGCCACCATCATCCCGTTGGGGCGGAACATCTTCGAGGCCAGCTTGTCGGCCTCCGCCTTGGTCAGCCAGTGCGCTCCCCAGGCCTGCATCTCGGCCTTCAGCCGGTCAGCGATGGGCTTGTCGGCGATCACAGCCTGCTCCGTCGCGCAGATGGTCGAGCAGTCAAAGGACTTCGACTCCACGATCATCCGCGCTGCCTTGACGATGTGGGCTGTGCGATCCACGTAGGCTGGCACGTTGCCGGGGCCCACACCGAGAGCCGGCTTGCCACGGCTGTGCGCAGCCTTGACCATGCCGGGGCCTCCCGTTGCGAGAATCATCGACGTTGCGTGATGATTCATCAGCTCATTCGTGCCCTCCATGCTGAGCTCGGTCATGCAGCTCACCAACCCGGCGGGCATCCCGGCGCGCTCACCGGCCTCGGCCATGATCCGCACGGCCTCAGCGGTGCAGTTCTTGGCAGACGGATGAGGAGCGACGATCACGCCATTGCGTGCCTTGACGGCCAGCAGGATCTTGAAGATTGCCGTGGATGTGGGGTTCGTCGACGGTGTGAGCGCGACGACCACACCAACCGGCCAGCCGATCTCAATGACCTTGCGATCCTCGTCGTGGCGCAGCACCCCGCAGGTGGGAACGTCCTTGATGGAGTCCCACACATTCTGGGCGGCGAACTCGTTCTTCAGCTTCTTGTGCAGGGGAAAGCCGAATCCAGTCTCATCGTGAGCCATCTGCCCGAGCCGTGCGGCCTCAGGTAGGGCTGCGGCGACCATGGCCTCGCAGATCCGGTCGACCTCCTCCTGGGAGGCGAACTGGAAGCTGCGCATCGCCTGCTTCGCTTTGAGAGCCAGATCACGGGCCTGCTGAATGGAGGCCAGATCCTTGTCGATTGTCGTCATATATCCCTCCTTCAGTACTTCCGGGGCGAGCTCGCCACGTCGAGTACCGCGTCCTGGAAGGCGGAGCAGGCCGCGCGGCAGGCACTTTGCGTTCCGGTCAGCAGACCGCCGGCGAAGTTGGTCTCAGAGGGAGGCTCATAGAAGACCTTCATCTCCACGCCGGCTGCCTTCATCGCCGCATCAAGGCCGAAAGTGGCCTCCAACGGGGGAGCGATGAGGTAGGCGAGCGGCTCTCCACGACGGATGCCGGCTGCCTCACTCAGGTAGCTTCCTGTGCTGCTGATCAGATGCGGGAAGAAGGTCAGGTCACCCGCCTCGTCAGCCGTGTAGAAGCAGGCCTCCTCCTCGGCATAGGCGATGCAGGCATCCAGCCCGGATCGTGCCTCAGCCGGGGTTGGGCCGGCCAGGATCCCGATGATCTCACCCGAGAGCGGGCCCGAGGGATACCCTGAGCCTGCGTAGAAACTCTTCGCATACACCACCTCGACGTCCGCGAACTTGGTTGCCTCATCAAGGGAGACGTAGAGCGCGTCGTCGATGTCGCAGGTGACCAGTGCCAGCGAACGCTGATCATCGCGAAGATTCAGGTGCTTTGCATAACCCCGGTCGACATTCGAGATGATGCGTGCCGACAAAATGGTCGGCTTCACAGGTTCGAGGATTGCCATGTTCTTCCTTTCCTCAGCCCTCACCACTGAGTGACTTGAGCTTAACGCCTGAGGCGCTGTGCTGGATCATGCGCTTGACGACCTCGACCACATAGGCGCCCGCCTCAAGCGGGTTGGTGCCGCCATGGGTCGTGATCATGCAGATCAGGTCTCGGTCTGCGTCATTCTTGCCCGGCTGCGGATCGTAGCCCATGTAGACGCTCATCGCGTCCGCGATGCCCAGGCCCGGGCGTTCTCCGATGAGCAGCAGCACGACCTTCGCCTGGACGATCGTGTTGACATCGTTCATGATGCCGACACGACAGTTCTCGATCAGGAATGGCGTTCCGAGAGTCAACCCCGCGGAACTCAGCCCCTGCTCAATGACGGGGTAGATGTCGGCCAGGTTGTGGGTGATCGCCGCCGCAGAGAGGCCGTCGCCGACGCAGATCTGGACATCGGGGCGCTTGACGCACCGCTCCTGGATCAGGGCCTTGGCCTCGTCGGTGAGCTTACGTCCCAAATCGGGGCGCAGCAGGTACTCCGCTCGGTCACTGGCCTGGCTGTGCACCGTGAACAGCTTCTGCTGCTGCTTGGTGTCATCGTCGATCACGCCGTAGATCGCATCCTGCGTCACGCCGTGGTCAGCCTGGAACAGAAGCAGCGATGACGTTTTGGGCCGGGGCCCGGCACGCCCGACGGCGATCCTGGCAGTTGTGGTGGCGCGCAGGTTCTGCAGCCCGTCCGGGTCATAGGGGTTGTCGACGCGCAGCATGTAGCGCTCGTCGTCGGCGGTCGGGTCCGGCAGGTCGATGACCAGGTCATTGCTTGACGGGGCCTTTTCGGTGCTGCAACTGGAGCCGGTCGACACCGGAACAGCCTCGGCGGGCGGGGCGATGCCGTCACGTTTCAGCTCCGCGATGACACGTGCGACGATTTCTTCGAGCTTTTCATTCATTCAGATCACCTCTTCAGGAAGAACGAGGGGTCGCCGGCGAGATCTGTGAGCTGCCCGTCCTTCCACAGCCCGATCTCCTCCAACCAGGCCTCGAACTCCGGCAGCGGACGCAAGCCAAGAGCCTGGCGGAGCGCCGCGATGTCGTGATAGCTGGTGGACTGGTAAGACAGCATCGCGTCATCGCCCTGGGGGACACCCATGATGAAGCTGCCGCCTGCTGAGGCGAACAGCACCGCCAGGTTCTCCAGGTCATTCTGCGTGGCCTTGGCATGGTTGGTGTAGCAGACATCGCAGCCCATCGAGATGCCGGTCAGCTTGCCCATGAAATGATCCTCCAGGCCTGCTCGCGTGATCTGCGTCGCATCGTAGAGGTACTCCGGGCCGATGAAGCCGACGACGGTGTTCACCTGGTAGGGATCCCAGCGTTTCGCCATCGAGTAGATCCGAGCCTCCAGGCACAGCTGATCAGCGCCGTTGTGGGCCTCAGCCGACAGCGCGGAACCCTGCCCGGTCTCGAAGTACATGCGGTTGGGGCCCTCAGTCCAGGCGTACTTGTTCGTCAGCTCGTACGCCTCGTCGATGAGCCCGACGCTGACGCCGAAGCTCTCCATGGCCTTCTCGGAGCCGGCGAGGGACTGGAACATCAGGCCCAGCGGGGCACCGCGTTTGAGGCACTCCATCTGGGTGGTGACGTGCGCCAGCACGCAGTTCTGCGTGGGGATCTCCCAACGGTCGATGATCTCCTTGGTCATCTCCAGCAGCCGACTGACACTGCTGACCGAGTCATCGGACGGGTTGATGCCGATCACCGAGTCGCCCGAGCCGTAGGACAGGCCCTCGTAGGCTGTGGCGCGGATCGCGTCGACCGAGTCAGTCGGGTGGTTCGGCTGGTTGCGGGACGCCAGCCTGCCACGCAGCCCCATGGTGTTGTTGCAGTGCTTGACGACCTCGATCTTGCGACCTGCGACCACGAGGTCGAGGTTGCTCATCAGCTTGGTGACCGCGGCGACCATCTCGCCAGTCAACGCATTGCTGACGCGGTGGATCATGGCGTTGGTGGTCTTGTTGTTCAGGATCCACTCCCGGAACTCACCAACGGTCCAGCCCTTGATCTCGTTGTAAACGGTCTCGTTGACCGCATCGTCGATGACCCGGGTCACCTCGTCCTCGTCGTAGGGAACCACGGGGTTCTCCCGCAGCACGCTCAACGGCACCTCCGCCAGAACGAACCGTGCAGCCACCCGCTCCGCGGCGCTCTTGGCCGCGATGCCAGCCTGTTGATCGCCTGACTTCTCCTCATTCGCCTTGGCGAGCAGGTCTTTGATATCACGGAACTCGTAGGTCTCGCCGAACAGCTTCGTCCTCAGCAGCATCAGGCCACCTCCTTCTCAGTGATCTTCATGATTGTTTTCCTCACCTTCCGGGCTCTCATTGGTAGAACACCAGGGTCTTGACAGAGACCGGCACGACCCGGCCTTCAAACAGGGGCTCGCCGATGTCGATGAAATCGCCCTCGCCGAGGCCGATCTGATCCACGACGATGACGGGCAGCTGCGGGCTGCGAGATTTGATGGTCTGGCCGAGGACCTGCCCGTAGTCCTCCTCCGTGACCAACAGCAGGGGCTTCCCAGGGGGAAGATATTCGTCGGCGAACTGGGCAAGCCCCGTCGCGATGGCGATCACCTGGGCATATTCCATGCGTCCGGGGATGTCCAGGGTGATCACGAAGTTTCCCTGCTCCGCCTCACCACGGTCCCAGCGACGCACAGCCTGGGTGACGGCGCGCCTCACCGCCTCTGGATCCCTGTAGGCCGGGACCGCCTCGACAAGCCGTGGCTCTATGACGGGCAGATTCTTCAACGGCAGGTGCTCGCGTTCGGCCCAGATCGTGGAGCCTGACAGCGTGACCTGCTGACTGGCGGCACCAAGCACCGTGGCGCGCAGCGTCTGCGCCGGTTCCTCGATGCGCAGCTGCTGCCAGCGTGGATTCTCCCGCAGGGAAGCGGCGAACAGGGGGCCGACGTCGCCGTAGCGGGCGATCTCCTCAACGCTGTCGCAGGGCAGCTGCTCATAGTAGGCCGAGCCGACACCGCCAGAGATGAAATAGGCAGCCACCGGGCCGTTGGTGTCCAGCGGTGGCGTCAAAGCCAGCTTCTCACCCAGGGAGGAGGTCCTGCCCAACACCAGGTCGACCACCACATCCGCCATGGCGTCGGTGAACTGACGCAGGACATCCAGCTGGACGGGCTTACCGACCTGGAGCTGCTTCAGGTCAAGCTCATCCACCACGACCTGTCCACCGGGCTTCAGATGCTCCAGCACCCCGGTGTCGGGATTGATCATGGCCTGACGTCCACCGACCATCACAGCCGCAGAGGAGACATGCTTGCCTGCGCGGAAGAGCGCAGCATTGGCTGAGCCGCCGCCGACATCGACGTTGACGATGGTGGCGTAGTGATCGGCGGCCCAGTCACTGGCCCCCGAACCGCGGCCTGCGATCTGCGATTCGAGGTTCGGTCCGGCGACGGTGACCACGAAGTCGCCAGCGAGATCCGACAGGCCCTGCAGAATGGCCTCAGCATTCCGGGTCCTGGCGGTCTCGCCGGTGATGATCACCGCGCCGGTCTCCACCTGAGAGGCATCAATGCCGGCGCGCTCATATTCGCGGTGAATGATGCCCACCAGCGCGCCGACGTTGATCTCATCAGGTGTGGACAAGGGAGTCAGGTGGGGTTCGCTCTGGTAGAGGACCGTCCGGTCGTCGACATCCAGTCGCGGCACCAGGCCTGCGCGCGCCTGGTTCGTCACCGACAGCCGCGACAGCACCAGCTGGCTGGTCGTGGTGCCGATGTCGATCCCGACGCTCAGCATCTCCCTCGTCTTGGCGACCATAGTGCTCAGTGCTTCCTGAAGGTGATGTCGCCATCAACCTCCAGCGAGTCCAGGATCGCCATGATCACGGCGTCAACCGGTGCGGAGTCATCGCCGAGAGCCCGTCGGGCAGAACTGCCTCCGGAGATGAGCACCAGCTCACCGGAGCCCGCTCCGACGATGTCGGCTGCCACGTAGGGGTCGCCGTACAGTTCGTTGGAGGGCGTGGCGGCACGCACCACGAGAAGTTTCGTGCCGCGAATGTTGTCCGGCTTGATGGTGGAAACCGCTGAGCCGATCACACGGGCAATCTGCATCAGGCCTCCTCGGCCGCAGCCTCGGCCTCCACCGGGGCATCCTCGGCCTTCGGCAGGGACTTGCGGAACAGGAGCAGGGCGAGAGCGACGGCGGTGACGCCTGCCAGAAGCTTGCCGACGATCACCGGTGCGATCATCTCGCGGGAGATGCCAGCCACGAAGCCCAAGTGATCACCGAAGGCGAAGGCCGCGCCGACGGCGAAAGCTGCATTGAGTACCTTGCCGCGGTTGTCCATGTCTTTCATGATCTGGAACATCGGGATGTTGTTGGCCAGGGTGGCGATCAGACCGCCGGCTGCCGAGTCGTTGACGCCCATCAGCTTCCCCAGAGCGCTCAGAGGCTTGCTGGCGAACTTGATGATGAGGTGCACGGCGGGGAAGGCGCCCAGCAACATCATGGCGATCATCCCAACGGTTCCGATGCCCTCAGAGACCGGGGTGAGCTCCCAGCCCTCAGGCATGATCTTGACCTTGGTCAGCTCCTCGAAGACGCCAATCATCAGGCCGAGGGTGATGAGAACCACCAAGAACTTGCCGAACCATTCAAAGCCAGTGGTCATGGCGTTCGGGAACAGCCACAGGCCAATGGCGATCAGGACGGCGGCCAGAACGATGGGAATCAGGTTGACCAGGACCATCAGGATGGGGAAGCCGGCGACCAGGCCTGAGGCCAGCACCCCGACCGGGATGGTGCAGATTCCTGCGAGGACGCCCTTGGCAAGGTATCCGCGATCCTCCTTGCGGATGATGCCCAGCGCAACGGGGATGGTGAAGACGACGGTGGCGCCCATCATGGAGCCGAGGACCAGACCAGACAGCTGGGCCGCCTGGAGATTGTCGGTCATCTTCTCAGCCAGGGGCCAGCCGCCCATGTCGCAGGCCAGCAGGGTTCCCGCGAACATCGCAGGGTCGGCACCCAGCAGGGAATAAATAGGGCCGATGATGGGGTTGAGCAGTTTGGCCAGGACCGGGGAGAGGGACATGACGCCCACCATGGCGAGAGCCAAGGGCCCCATGGCATTGAACCCCTCCTCGAACTGCTCCCCGAGGCCGAAAAGCTGCTCGCCGGGCAGGAGGGCACGTTGGGGCACATCCGCGACCGCCTCGCCGCGCTGACGGCGGCCAACCCCGAGGCGGTCATCTGCCACCCCGGCCCCATGAACCGCGGCCTCGAGATCGCCGCCGATGCGGCCGACGCGGCGAGCAGCCTGGTCCTCGACCAGGTGAGCT
>CAKZJI010000366.1 GCA_936941515.1 uncultured Propionibacteriaceae bacterium | reverse complement strand
GTTGTAGTGCTCACCCTTGGAACACTAGCCCACTACTGCCCCAGCACGTCTGCGACGAGCGCTTTGGCCTCCTTTTGCACCTGCTTCACGTGGTCCTCGCCCTTGAAGGATTCGGCGTAGATCTTGTACTTATCCTCCGTGCCGGATGGTCGTGCCGCAAACCAGCCTGAGTCGGTGGTGACCTTGATCCCGCCGATCGCGGCCCCGTTGCCGGGGGCATCGGTCAGGACAGCTGTGATGGGCTCACCTGCGAGTTCTCTCGCCGCCACATCAGAGGAGGCCAATGCAGTGAGCCGTGCCTTCTGTTCACGGTTTGCCTCCGCGTCGATGCGGGCGTAGAAAGACGTCCCGAAATCCTGTTCAAGAGTGGCGTAATGCTGGCTTGGAGAACGTCCTGTGACGGCCAGGATCTCGCTGGCCAGCAACGCCAGCAGAATGCCGTCTTTGTCGGTGGTCCAGGTGCGGCCCGCCTGATCCAGGAAGCTCGCCCCGGCAGACTCCTCACCACCGAAACCGAGAGATGAGTCGGTCAGGCCGGGAACAAACCACTTGAAGCCGACGGGAACCTCCACGAGACGGCGCCCCAGCCGAGCGGCTACCCTGTCGATGATGGAGGAGGAGACCAGGGTCTTGCCGACCCCTGCACTCTTGGACCAGCCTGGCCGGTGCGAGAAGAGGTAGTCGATGGAGACCGCCAGGAAGGCATTCGGGTTCATCAGGCCGAAATCTGGGGTGACGATCCCATGACGATCCGAGTCTGCATCGTTTCCCGTCGCGATGTCGTACTTGTCGCGGTTTGCCACCAGGGAGGCCATCGAATTCGGGGAGGAGCAGTCCATGCGGATCTTGCCGTCGGTATCGAGGGTCATGAATCGCCACGTCGGATCCACAACCGGATTCACGACCGTCAGATCCAGGTCAGTGGTTTCTGCGAGGTGCTGCCAGTATTGAACAGAGGCCCCACCCAAGGGGTCGGCGCCGATCCGCACGCCTGCTGCGGCGATCGCCCCCAGATCCAGGGCAGTGGCCAGCTCGGCGCAGTATGGGCTCCGATAGTCGAATCGCATCACCCTGGGGGCCGCAGCCTCGTAGGGTGTCCGACGGATGTCGGAGGGTGTCGCCATCAGCTCATTCGCGCGAGAGGCGATCCAAGCGGTGGCATCCGTGTCAGCAGGGCCACCGTGCGGTGGGTTGTACTTGAAGCCACCGTCACGAGGAGGATTGTGTGAGGGGGTCACCACAATCCCGTCGGCGACCTGCTCGGGATGCTCGCGGTTATAGCGGATGATTGCGCGCGACACCGCGGGAGTCGGAGTGTATTCATCCTCCCGCTCTGCGAAGACGGGAACATCGCACGCGACCAGCACCTCCATGGCGGTTTGCCAAGCAGGGAGGGACAACGCATGGGTGTCCTTCCCGATGAACAGCGGGCCGCGGACTCCCTGCGAAGCGCGGTACTCCACGATCGCCTGCGTGGTGGCTGCGATGTGCAGGTCGTTGAAGGCTGTGTCGAGACTTGAGCCGCGGTGGCCCGACGTTCCGAACACCACCTTCTGGTCTGGGTTTCTGGGATCGGGGGTCAAATCGTAATAGGCCGCCAAGACGGCCTCAACGTCGATGAGGTCAGTTTCCAGGGCTACTAGGCCAGCTCGCTCATGTGCCATGGAGCCATCCTTTCATCCCAGTTGTCCGATCTGGGAGTGCCCGCCAAGATTGAGAGCATGACGAACCCGAATTTTTCACGCCCCGGCGCGGTTGACCTGTCCTCACTCACTGCTGGGCAGTCTCCGGCCGCCGCTCCGGGAGGAGAAAGCTACGTCACAGAGGTGAACGAGGCCGGATTCCAGGAGCTCGTCGGCCACTCCATGCAGTACCCCGTCATCGTGGAGTTCCATTCCCCCCGGGCAGCCGAGGGGACTGCGGTCTCTGCTGCGTTGAGTGAGCTGGTGAATGCCGCTGGGGGACGATTTCTGCTGGCCCGGGTCAATGTGGACAGCGAACCAGCTGTGGCCCAGGCTCTCGGGATTGCCGCGGTGCCGACGGTGCTGGCACTGATTGCGGGTCAGGCGGCCCCACTGTTCCAGGGAACTCGGGACAAGGCGGACATCTCGGCCATCCTGGATCAGGTGGGTCAGCTGGCGGTCGCCAATGGGCTGACTGGTCGGGCGCAACCCACTGGTTCAGCTGTGGAGCCAGCCAATGCGCAACAGAAGGCTGATCCGCGTTTCGAGAAGGCGGATGAGGCGCTGGCTGCTGGGGACTTCGCCAAGGCGGTGAAGGAATTCGACGCCCTGCTTGCCGCAGCCCCTGGCGACCCGGAGGCACTGGCGGGACGTGCTCAGGCTGCGCTTTTGACGCGGTCTGCTGACTTCGACGGGGCAGCCATCGTGGCGGCGGCAGTAGCCCGGCCGCAGGACCTGAACGCTCAACTTGACGCCGCTGACCTCGAAACAATTCAAGGTGACTATGCGGCTGCCTTTGACCGTCTGCTGGGACTGGCAGCCGAAACCGGGGCGGAAGAACGTGAGACCATCAGAGTCCGGCTGCTTGAGCTGTTCGAGGTGGCTGGCCGCACAGCCCCTGAGGTGCTCTCGGCCCGCCGTCGCCTCTCCACTGTGCTCTTCTAGTCAGGCAGTGCCGAAACGGCGTTCCCGGGTGACGAACTGTTCGACCGCCGCCCACAGATCGCGGCGGTCGAACTCTGGCCACAGCCGATCCAGGAAGATGAACTCTGCGTAGGCTGACTGCCACAGCAGGAAGTTTGATGTTCGCTGCTCGCCGGACGAACGGATGAACAGATCCACATCGGGGATCTCGGGCTCGTCCAGGAACCGGCGAAACCTCTCCTCAGTCAGCCTGTCTGGGTCGAGCCTGCCCTCGCTGGCCAAGCGGGCGATCTCTCTGGCGGCATCCACGATCTCGGCTCGACCACCGTAGTTGACGCAGAACTGCAGCGTCAGTTTCGAGTTGTCGCGGCTCTGCCGCTCGGCTTCCTCAAGCTCACGGATCACTGACCTCCACAGCCGTGGGCGACGACCGGCCCAGCGGATGCGAACGCCCATTGCATTCAGTTCGTCCCGACGCCGGTGGATGACGTCTCGGTTGAAACCCATCAGCCAGCGGACCTCATCTGGGGAGCGCTTCCAGTTCTCGGTGGAGAAAGCGTAGGCGGACAGGTAGGGGATGCCCAATTCGAGGGCGCCGTGAATCACATCGAGCAGGGCGGCCTCCCCCCGTGCATGACCCTCTGTGCGCCTCAGGCCTCGGGCTTTGGCCCAGCGACCATTGCCATCCATCACGATGGCGACGTGGCGTGGTAGCTTCGTCCCGGGGATCGACGGCGGACGGGCGCCGGATGGGTGCGGCGTTGGATCGCGATATGACACGGCCCAAGCGTAGCCACTGGGTAAACTCACGTGGTGCGTACTTATCGTGATGAGGCTGTGGTGTTGCGCACCTGGAAGCTGGGGGAGTCCGACCGGATCATCAGTCTGCTCACCAAGCAGCGCGGGAAGGTGCGCGCAGTGGCGAAGGGCGTGCGCAAGACCAGCTCCAGGTTCGGCGCCAGACTGGAGCCGTTCAGCCACATTGATCTTCAGCTGGTGCAAGGGCGAGGCGCTCTGGACATCGTGACGCAGGTGGAGTCGCTGCATCCGTCTCTGATGGGCGCTGACTATGACCGGTTCTGTGCTGCGCAGGTGCTGGTTGAAGCCGCTGACCGTCTCGTCGCCGAGGATCATTCGCCTTCAATGTCGCAGTATCGGCTGCTGCTCGGAGGTCTGCTCGCCTTGGGACGCGGCCGGCTGCCGCTGACTGCGGTGGTGGACTCGTATCTGCTGCGCAGCCTGGCTGCCGCCGGCTGGGCAGTCTCCCTTGAGGCCTGTGCCAATTGCGGACAGACAGCGCAATTGCGCTGGTTCTCCTCTCAGCTGGGGGGAGCGGTCTGTCCGGAGTGCCGTCCGCCTGCGTCAACTTCTGCCAGCCCCGATCTTCTCGTGTTGGTCGGCGCTCTGTTGGCAGGCGACTGGAACAAGGTCTGCGCAGCAGAGCCCTCGCTGAGGTTTCGGGCGCACAAGCTCGTCTCCTCCTTCGCCTCCTGGCATCTTGAACGGAGCCTCAAGTCGTTGCCATTCCTCGCCTTACCCTGAGGCCTGGATGCAGGACGAAGGATCCTGCTGTTGGGATGGGGGTTGTCAGGCCTGCTGTTGAGAGCAATTCCGGCAGAGGCCGAAGATCTCCAGATTGTGTCCCGCATCGGTGAAGCCGTGTTCACTGGCCACTTCATTCGCCCAGGTCTCGACAGCCTCACCGGCTATCTCGACTGCGGTTCCGCACGAGCGGCAGACCAGGTGATGGTGATGGCTGTTGGAGCACATGCGGTAGGCAGCCTCCCCGTCAGGAGTGCGGAGCACATCAAGATCACCGGACTCGCTCATGCTTTGAAGCGCCCGGTAGACGGTTGCCAACCCTACCTTGTCTCCAACCTGGCGCAACTCTGAGTGAATCTGGGCTGCTGTGCGGAACTCCTCGGTGTTTGCCAGCAGGGCCCGGACTGCGGCGCGCTGCCATGTGTTCCGCGTACTAGTGCTCGTCATAGTGATCTCCGTGAGAGGCGTCCCGATAGATTCCAGCCGCATGGCCAAGATGGTCGCCGTGCTCTATGGTGCAACCCTACCGGAACACTCCTGGCGTGAGGGGGTTCATGAGATTTCCGGTGTCAGGTGCGATTGTACTGCGAGAGGTCGGCCGTGGTCTTGATGTCTGCCTGTGGCCTGCGGTTTGAGCCAGTGGGCGGCATGCTGGCCCTGCTCCGGTGCCGCTGGTGGACCTGAAGGGTCCGATGTAGGGGGATTCCAGACTCGTGAGAATGGATATCATAGGCGTTGGGTCTGGGCTTGAGCTCACAGGGAGGAGTCGCTGTGCTTGCACTCATACGTTTTCGTGATGTCGATGAAGAACTGGCGTCGGGACTCGAGGCTGCTGCAGATTTCTGGCGAGGTCGGGATGGATGCCAGGGAGTGGATCTGGTGGTCAATGCTGATGAGCCGACTCTGTGGGCGCTTGTCAGCCGCTGGCGTGATGTCGGCAGTTACCGAAGGGCCTTGTCCGGGCATGAGGCAAAGATGCTCCTGACCCCGGTGCTGCTACGGGCAGTCGACGAGCCGTCTGCGTACCTGGCGCCCGAGGAATGTGAGGGATCCGGCGGATGGGGCCCCCTGGCATGAGCCGTTGTCGGGGGGAGTAGGCTGGATCTAATCTTTTTGGCAAAAATAAAGGATGAGTATGGATACGCAGATCGTGCTGCGTGCTGATGGGGTCGCAGTCCTGCTGGCGACGCGCCAGGAGGGGCTGCCGGAAGTGGTGCACTGGGGACGTGATCCTGGTGAACTTGAGGCCGGAGACTTTACAGCGCTGGATGCAGGATCCGCCTGGATGGTGCCGGGAAACTCGTTGGATCAAGGGCTTCGGGTGGGCGTGATTCCCGAGGCGCGTTTTGGGTGGTGCGGAATTCCAGGGCTGATCGGCTCTCGGGAAGGACGTGCGTGGAGCCCCGACTGGCGGGTGACCTCCGTGCTGGTGGACGGCCAGCCTGCCCGTGGTTTTGCGGCTTGTGGGTCGGCCCAGGTTGTCTATGAGGCTGAGGCCGTGGCGGCCGAGTTGCGGTTGCGGCTTGTGATTGAACTGCTGCCCAGCGGACTCGTGCGTGCGCGCGCCCACCTGATGAATCTGGGGACAGAGGCCTTCGAGGTGCAGGAACTCACTGTGCGGTTTCCCGTGCCCGGGCAGGCGAGGGATCTCCTGGACTTTGCCGGACGTTGGGCCGCCGAGCGGATGCCTCAGCGTTCGCAGCTGGGTGTGGGGACTCATCGCAGGGAGGGACGCCATGGACGCACGGGAGCCGATGCCGCCTATGTGCTGAGTCTCGGGGAGGCCGGATTCAGCTATGCCCATGGAGAGATCTGGGGTTGCCACGTTGCGTGGAGCGGCAACCACATCCACATCGCGGAGCGTGAATTCGGAGGAGCCCAGGTGATTGGGGGCGGGGAACTGCTGCTTCCCGGCGAGGGGCGACTGCGTGCTGGCGAGACGTATGACACCCCCTGGGTGTACTTCAATCATGCCGTCGGCCTGGATGCCCAGGCTGCCCGGTTCCACAATCATCTGCGGACCCGGCCGGCCAACCCTGGATCAGGTCGACCAGTCAGCCTCAATGTGTGGGAGGCCGTCTACTTCGATCACGACTCTGCGCGACTTATGGATCTGGCAGAGCGCGCGGCGGCGATTGGGGTGGAGCGATTCATCCTGGATGATGGCTGGTTCGGTGCACGTCGCAATGATCGTGCGGGCTTGGGGGACTGGTTCGTCAGCCCGGAGATCTGGCCTGAGGGTCTGCATCCGCTGGTCAACCGGGTGATGGGGCTTGGTATGCAGTTCGGACTCTGGTTCGAACCTGAGATGGTGAATCCGGACTCTGAACTGGCACGAGCTCATCCGGAATGGCTGATGCAGCTGGACGACCGGCTGCCCTACGAGGGACGATTCCAACAGGTGCTCAACCTCTCCATCCCCGGAGCCTTCGCCCATGTTCTCGGGCAGATGAGCGCGATCCTGGAGGAGTATGAGGTCTCGTATGTGAAATGGGACCACAACCGTGACTTGAATGACGCCGGGACGGCTCCTGACGGCCGTCCTGCGGTGGCGGCTCAGACCAGAGCCTTCTATGAGCTGCTCGATGAGCTGCGACTTCGGTTCCCCGGCGTCGAGTTCGAATCCTGCTCATCAGGTGGCTCTCGCATCGACCTGGAGGTGCTGGAGCGTGCAGAAAGGGTCTGGGTGTCAGACAACATCGACCCGGACGACCGGCAGCGGATGCTGTGGTGGACAGCTCAGCTGCTGCCGCCAGAGGTCATGGGCTCCCACATCGCCTCTGGACAATCTCATGTGACGGGACGTCGGCATAACCTGGGCTATCGGGCGGCCACCGCCGTCTTCGGGCATCTGGGGATTGAATGGGACCTGGCTCAGGCGAGTGAGGGGGAACTTGAGGAGTTGCGCTGGTGGATCCAGTGGTACAAGAACAACCGGGGACGCCTGCTCAGCGGGCGGCTTGTGCGTGTCGAGATGCCGGATGGCGGCGTCTGGTTTAAAGGTCTGGTGGGAGAGCAGGGTGGGATCTACTCGCTGGCGATGCTGGAGGCCACTGCCTGTGTGAACCTCGGCATGCTGCGCTTTCCCGGGCTTGAGGCCTCTGCTCGCTACCGCGTCGAAGTCATTGACCGCACGATGGTCCCACCGAGCCATCAGGTTCCATGGCTGAATTCCCCTGAACGGTTAGAGCTCACCGGTGCCCAGCTGATGGATGTCGGCCTGAGGGCTCCGGTGCTGCGGCCATCGTCGGCTGTGCTCTTCGACATCGTCAGGATCTGAGGATGAGGGGATGCAGGCAGACCGGGTGTCTCACGGTGGGAGTCGACCTGCTGCCTGCTGGAGGGGGCACACCGTCCAGAATCTCATCGTGACGACACATGCTGCAGGCAGGCATCGTCGCTCTTGCCTCGACAGGCTGTGGAGCGATCTGCGCGGGCAGCTCTTCTACCGGACGGGGGGTGTAAGTGAACTGTCTGTTGGCGCTAACGTCGTAGTCAGCGCTAACGTCGTAGCCAAACAGACGAGGAGGACTGCGTGAAATTAAGCAGCATCGACCCGACGTCGAGACTTGTGGTGCAGACGGTCTTACGTTATGGACCTATCGCGAGAGTCGGCATAGCCAGGCGGACCGGTCTCAGCTCCGGTTCCATGACACGCTTGACCACCCCCCTCGTGTCAGCTGGCATACTTCGCGAACAGCAGCCGGGGCCACACCATCAGTTAGGACGTCCCGCTCTACCCCTTGTGGTGGTTGACGACGCTGCGAAGTTTGTCGGGGTGAAGGTCATCCCCGGTGAGCTGCATGCCGTGGTCACCGGCTTAGCCGGGCGGATACACGCAACGGAGGTGTGTGATGCCGACACCTCGACGGCCGAGACAACGGCGCAGGCCATAGCTGATGTTGTTGTGGGGTTTGCGGCGGACTACGCGCCGATCTCGTCGATAGGGGTTGCCCTTGCGGCGGAGGTGGATCCGGCTGGCCAGGTGAGGGCAGCGCGGCTCCTCGGTTGGGATGGTGGAAACCTGTCCGCCCGGGTCACCGAGCTGACGAACCTGCCCTGCACTGCCGCCAACGATGTCGATGCCTTGACGCTGGCCGAGCATTGGGTTGGCCATGGTCGCGGGGTCAGCAACTTCGCAGTCGCCACTGTTGGCGCAGGCGTTGGTGCGGGAGCTGTCGTGGGCGATGAGCTTTTGGTGGGGCACCAGGGCGCAACCGGTATGGTGGGGGAGGCGTGGACCAGCTGGGGACAGCGTTTTCATGACGCCCTGGCCGATGATCCACTGCTGGCTGCCGCGCAGGAGCTCGTCGGCCATCCGGTCACGGATCCACTCGGCCTTGAGCACCCCCGGCGCACTGACGCCGATGAAGACGTCGGCGCCCTCGAGCACCTCCTCGAGGCTGCCGGTGACGCGCCGCGGGTTGGTGCGCGCCGCGAGCTCGGCGTGCGAGGCCGAGAGCGAGTCGTCACCCTCGGCGAGCGCGCCGTCGCGGTCGACCATGACGACGTCGACGGCGCCGGCGGCCATGACGATGGCGGTATCGGGCACCGTGAGCGCACCCAGATTGACAAAGGCCGGCAGAAAGCCCAGATAAAAAAGCACCGCCTTCTGGTCGCCCAGGGTCAGCGCCAGGCCGCTGAAGAAGCTGCCGAACACCGAGGCCGGTGCGACCTCGGCACCGGTTGACACCATGCCGTGACTGCGCCGCCACAGCGCCTGGCCCAACCACACCAGGTAAAGCGCCCCGGCGATCTTGATGGCGACGAAGAACGGGCCCAGCCACTCGATCAGCATCGCCAGCCCGGCAATCGCCAACACGATGAAGAACAGATCGCCCAGCACCACGCCGGCGCTGACCCACGCGCCGTGCATGAACCCCTGGGTCGCGGCGCGCGTGGTGACGATCAGCACACTGGTGCTGGGCACCGTCGCCAACACGGCCATGGCGGTGAACAGGGCCGCGATGCCGCCGAAAGAAAGGGTGATGTCCATTTTCGCGAAGGGCCGGCTCAGGCCGCGCCGGGCGTGCGCCAGCCGTCGATCCGGCGGGGCGCGATTGCCTCAGGCCTCAGGCCGAGAGCCCCCCGAATACCGTCGCGCGCCATCGCCCCATGCGCCGGCTTGAATCGCCCCTTCAGCACACACCCCTCCCTTCTTGTTCGGCTGCCGTTCAGGTTCATTAGGCGACATGCGTCGCGCGGACGCAAGCGCCCGGACGTGGTGTCGCTCGTTGCGCTGACGCAGGCTGCCGGCGGGCGATGGAGCCCAACGCCGGCTACCGGCCCACGCTCGCGGAGCAAATCAGCGGCGCGTCACGGTGTCGGCGGCGGCGACGGTTGCGGCGCGCGAACCGGCAAGATGCTCCAACCGTTCCCGGTCCACTGCCGCCAACACGCAGTGCCGCTCGACCCCTCTTGGCTGCCATCACGTCCTCCAGGCTTCAGGGCCTGGGTCCGAAAGGTCGCATCGAATGCGACGTTCGTAGATGTATTCATGAATCGAACGACTCAAGCAGCACCCGATGCTCCTGGCCCGCAAGGGGCACGGCACTGAGGGGGATGCGCTGATCA